>NZ_BAEV01000055.1 GCF_000246895.1 Clostridium arbusti SL206
ATATCTCTTATAATTATAACAACTGTAAATTCACTTATCATGATTGTATTTAGTACTATAATTGCATTAATAAGTACTAATCAAATGCATGGTCAATTATATTTAATATTATTCATTATTATCTTTTTCATATTACCTTCTTCTATTTTACTCTTTAATAACATTTTCAATTCAATAATCTTTAAATTTTTAAACACTATTTTTAGCATATTAGGAATCTCTCAAATGAATCTAATAATACAAAACATACTATCTGGGAAAGGGCTATTCTATTCAAAAATAGGTCTATTTATCACTCTAATATGGCTAATAGTACCATTCATTATATTTTCTTATATTTATAAGCATAAGAAATTATATTAATTTCTCTGCCAACTCATCATATATTTGAATAAATGCTTACTGAATTGGCATAATAATATATGAGAAGGTCATTGAAGTGATTTTCATATTAGTTATTTCAGGAGGTTTTTTTAATGTTAGGAAATGTTAAATGGTTTAATGCTCAAAAGGGGTTTGGCTTCATTACTACTGAAGATGGAAAGGATGTATTTGTTCATTATTCAGGTATTGAGGAATCAGGATTCAAAAGTCTTGAAGAAGGCGAAAAAGTTGAATTCGATTTAACTCAAGGACAAAAGGGCGATCAAGCTGTTAATGTAAAAAAGGCTTAATTTATTTAATGATAACTAGAAGCGTACAAGAAACTTTTTCTATGTACGCTTTTTAATTTGTACTTAGGCATGTGAAAATAAATAACAAGTCAAAGATGCGACGTCTATTTTGAATTATACAAGGAAACAGGCCCTGATGATAGTGGTGCTATCAGAGGGTTCTGCTGACGCAGTAGAATTCAAAATAGGCTAGCATACTGACTAGTTATTTATTTGAATGTGCCTTATTAAATTATATTCATAGCTTTTAGCTCATATTGACTGCAACCAACATAATCGATTTTGTCTGAATATGCCATATAAATCATATAGATACAACCTAAAGGATAAATCGCTATAGAAAAAGCAATCCATATATTAGTTATATTAAAAGAATTATAAAATTCCGTAAGCCATATTATCATTAAAATTATATTTACTACTGGTATAATAAGTAGCAATCCATACCATCCACTTCTATCTATCATATGTAGAAATATTATAATCTGTAAAAAAGGTATAAAGGACAACCATTGATTTTTTATCTTCGCCTTATCACAAAGTTTACACCAAGCTATGGAAAATATTATATAATTTATAAGCTCCATGATTATAGCAGTTTTTGAAGTCATTAAATAGAAAAATCCTCCTAACATTATATTATCCCACCTTTGTATTATTTTATTAAACATTTGCTACTATAATATATCTATAGTACTTAAAGTAATCTACGGCAACTTCAAATGCTGCCAAGACCTCTGTTTATATAATTAATATTCTCATATACAAAAATTATTACATGTAGGTTTAGTCATATAAAAATAAATAATAATTCAAAGATGCCACCTATATTTTGAATTGAGCAAGGAAGCAGGTTCCGATGATAGTGGGCTATCTGAGGGTTCTGCTGACGCAGCATGATATGAAATACACTAGAATACTGACTTGTTATTTATTTTAAAATGCCTTATAGTAATAATTTATATTTTTCCAACATAATTATTATAAGAATCTTATATTGTCATGATAACTAAAACTTACTTAATAAAGTTTGTATTTTTTCATTGCAAACACATATATTGTTTATACATAAATTTAAAAATTAACTAAGGGTTATTGTAATAACATAAGTGTAATAAATTCTTAGAGGTGATTATGTGAAAAATGATGATATGGCCATTGCCACTTTAGTTTTAGGAATAGTAGGTTTAATACTTTGTTTTATTCCCATATTAAATTTTATAGGATTGTTGTTTAGCATAATTGGAATTATTTTAGGTATAAAAACAAAAATAAAGTTTAATCAATCTGAAGTCATAATGAAGGGAGATTCTCTAACTACCTCAGGTATTGTACTTGGTATTATGGGTATAATTGTTTTTATAATAGTTATAACTATTATGTTAGCATTTACCATCTCATTATAGTATAAACTTTAGAAATTATATGATTACTTCTAAGAGTCCATTTATGATTAAATAATAAAAATAAAGCAGTCATCTTAATTAGTGACTGCTTTAGGCATGTGAAAATAAATAACAAGTCAAAGATGCGACGTCTATTTTGAATTATACAAGGAAACAGGTTCTGATGATAGTGGTGCTATCAGAAGGTTCTGTTAACGTAGTATAATTCAAAATAGACTAGTATACTGACTAGTTATTTATTTGAAGATGCCTTACATGTTATTTCTATATTTATTCTACTTCCATATATAATTCTTCCGTATCATGATCATAATTAAATAATTCAGCATATCTTCCCCAATCTATAATTACATTCATTTTCTTTTCTATAGAATGCTCACCAAAATGCTGAGAAAATAATTCTTTGAAGAATTCTTCCTTCATCTTTTTATTTCTTTTATTATTTAAAACTTTAGATATAACCTTAAATGTAGATATATTCATTATTTGCTCTTTAAAAATTTCCTTGCCTTCTTCTGTATCCGATTCAATAAATCTACTTCCCAGTGGAGTTATAATAATATCCCCTTCTTTTACATCTGCAAATTTAAGCATGGATATACCTTCAATGTTAGGTAGAAGATCATCTATTTCCATCATAAGATCACGTCCAAGTTGATATATGTCCATTCTACCATCATTATCATCTACAAGTTCTAAGAGCCCAGACATTACACCAATACTTGCTTCTGGGATTTCTACGAGTTTTTCTATATTTTCTTTTACTAATTCTTTTATTTTCCCCTTGTTAGGATCTTCAAATTCACCCTTGGTTAATACTTTATAGACACTATCTACAATTCTTTCAAATTCAGGTGACTTTCTATTTCTTGGATGAGCCAAATCTATTTTTATTTCAGCTATAACTCTTGCAGGATCACGACTGAGCATAACTATCTTATCTGCCATTAGAACTGCTTCTTCTATTCCATGAGTTATCATTATTATACTCTTTATAGGCATTTTTTTAGTAGTCCATAAGTCTATAAGCTCTGTTCTAAGATTTTCAGCGGTTAAGAAATCTAGTGCTGAGAATGGTTCATCCATACACAAAAGCTTAGGCTGTACTGCAAGAGCTCTAGCAAAACCTACTCTTTGCCTCATACCTCCTGAAAGTTCTTTTGGATATGCTTCTTCAAAACCATCAAGTCCTATAAGACTTATAAGCTCCGATGCCTTTTCAGTAGTATAGTCTTTAGGAAATCCTTTAACCTTTAATCCAAGTTCCACATTTTCTTGAACTGTAAGCCAAGGATAAAGAGCAAAGGATTGAAAGACTATTGATGCATATGGATTTACACCGTCAACCTTTTTGCCATCAAATATTACTTCACCTTCCGTAGGTTCAATAAGTCCCGTTATAATCCTAAGAAGCGATGATTTACCAGATCCTGAAGGCCCAAGGATAGCTATAAATTCATTTTCATTTATATTTACATTTATATCTTTTAATGTAGGTTTTTCCGATTCTCCAAAATATTTTGTTACTCCATTTACCTTTATAAACTCCTTTTGTTTCTTCAAATCACTCACTCCTTACATTTCTATCTTAAATCTCTCTTCAGCTAAGGCATAAAGCCTTTTCCAAACTACATTATTAATTACTACAACTACTATACACATAGTAATTGTACCCATTAAAAGCATAGCAAAGTTTCCAGTTTCAGTAGCCTGTGATATTAATGCTCCTAATCCCACAGTTTTAACAGATTTGCCTCCAAAATTTACGTATTCGGATACAATACTAGCATTCCAGCATCCACCCGTTGCTGTAATCATTCCAGTTACAAGGTAGGGGAAAATTCCTGGAAGTATAAGTGTCTTCCATTTTTTTATTCCTCTTATACCAAAAGTTTTTGTAGCTGCTTTTAAATCTTCTGGTATTGCCATAGCTCCTGCAACTACATTGAATAATATATACCACTGAGTTCCCATAAGCATAAGTATTATAGATGCAAATCCAAGTCCTCCTAATTTACTCATAAAAATCCCTAGTACTACCGGAAAAAGTGCTGTTGCTGGAACTGAAGCTACAACTTGTATAACTGGTTGCAATATATTTCCGAGCTTCTTATTCATACCAATTGCAACCCCCACTGGTACAGTCCAAATTAACGCTATAGCCTGCGCTGCTATTACCCTTAATAATGAAAAAAGAACAGCTTTAGGAATAGTTTGTAAGTCTTTAATTTTCAATGTAGATAAAAGCTTAACAACATTAAAGCCTACATATATCAACAGTATTATAGCTACTATTCTAAATATTATTTTTATCATTTTTTTAGTTTTTTATTTTTTACACCCTTGTTTTTATTTACATGAGAAACAATTTTATCTATGCTTTCTCCTATAAAAGTAAAAAATGGATCTAATAGTTTTTCCGTTAATACTTGTATTATGTAGGAACGTCTTAATAATTTTAAAACAAAAGACTTAGGTTCATCATTTGACTGTGTAAGTTCTACCTTAAATTTATCAGACCACGCAATTACAGGTCTCCATATGAATTGATCTAAAAGTATTATTACTATAATTAATGTTATTATTCCATATATAAGTGCCTTGGTATTACCTTCAGTAGCTGCAGTTTGTAAAAAAGATCCTATACCTTTTAATCTAAAATTTCTTCCCTGAAGTGTAAACATCTCACAAGCCATTAAGAAAAACCAACCGCCGGCCCAAGACATCATACTATTCCAAACAAGACCGATAGTGGCAAAGGGAAGTTCTAATTTTTTAAATTGTTGCCATTTATTTAATTGTAAAATACTGGATGCTTCTTTTAAGTCTCTAGGTAAAACCTTTATAGAATAATAAAGACTAAAAGTCATATTCCATGCCTGGCCAGTAAATATCAGTATAACAGATGCTATTTCAATGCCTATAGTACCATTAGGGAAAAGCGCTATGAGCCCTAAAACTATAGCTGGTAAAAAAGACAATACTGGTATTGATTGAAGTATATCTAATATTGGTATAAGTATTTTTTCCGCTTTAGGATTATGGGCTGCTATATATCCATACACTAGCGTAAAAATTATAGATAGAATATAAGCTGCTGTCATTCTTAAAACAGATCTTAGTGCATATGAAGGTAGCATGTCTAAGTCAGTTGAAATTTTCACATTAACATTACTAGAAGTTCCATGCATTCCCGGAGACATTATCAAATATATCATCATAGCTATACATATAAAAATTATAATATCAATCATACCAAATTTCTGTTTATTAAAAACTTTTTCGTTTTTCATACAAAACTGTTCCTCCTTAATATGAAATTAAGGTTTTAAAGCCTTTGAAAATAAATAACTAATCTATCTTCAAATTGCTGATACACTCCTAATTCCACGAAATGGGTTTCTAAATCTATAATAACTGGCATCTCCGTCCATATATCCTCATCACCTTTCTGAAAATTACTTAGAATAAAGGTAGACATTAATAAAAAAAGCTTCCACGGCAGTGAAAGCTTTTAAAAGCATGTTAAAAACTCACCCCTAATCGAGTTTTGGCACTATATGACATAGAGATTATCTCAGCTACATTAGATAAAACCTTAATTCGGTAGTATCAGCTAACCCATTGGCGTGTCTCCACATTTCTGGGTAGTAGCATATATTCATATAGGAACCTCACCTAACAAGTTCCGTTTACTTTATAGTATAAATCTATTATGTTAAATACAAGTTATATTTATGTAAAATTAGCATAATAATTTTATAATTTTGTCTATTAATATCATCCTATGTAATGATATACTTAATTATACTCATTGTCAACAAGGCCTATAGTTAGGACACAGACATTCTAATTAACCATAATTAAGAAAAGAGCCATCTTAATATTAGACATGGCTCCTTTCAATTTATCTTACCTGGCTTCCCGTTGGAAGTTCTCCTGGAATTGATACAGTGAACAGTTTACTGTCATCATCCGTTGCTGCTGCAAGTATCATTCCCTGTGAGAGTTCTCCTCTTAATTTTACAGGCTTTAAATTAGCTACAAGTACTACATATTTTCCTACTAATTCTTCTGGCTTATAATATTTAGAAATACCTGAAACCACTTGTCTTTCTTCTCCGCCTAAGTCCACCTTTAATTTTAGTAGCTTATTTGATTTTTTCACAGCTTCACATTGAATCACCTTTACTACTCTTAAATCCACTTTATCAAAATCATCTATAGTTATTTCTTCCTTTATTGGCTGTATAGTTGGTTTTGGTGAAGCTTTTAACTGATCTTCTCTTATTTTATTAAGCATTTCTAGCTTAGCATCTACATCTATTCTTGGAAATATAGCCTCTCCCTTTTTAACTTTAATTCCACTTCTTGTTCCATCAAAAGCTGATATACTATTCCAAGTCGTCAGTTCAACATTTAATTGTTTATTTATCTTTTCACTTGTTTCTGGTAAGAAGGCTGATAAAAGTGTAGATACAATTCTAAGACTTTCTACAAGGTTATATAAAACTGTTCCTAATCTAGCTTTCTTAGTTTCATCTTTAGCAAGAATCCATGGTGCAGTCTCATCAATATACTTATTTGATCTTCTTACAAGTTCCCAAATATCATCTAAAGCCTCTGGTATCTTTAATCCATTCATATGCTCTTCTACTTTTTTAGGAGTATCAAGTGCTAAATCTATAAGTTCATTATCTAAACTTTCCTTTTCTGTAGGCGCCTGTATAGTACCTCCAAAGTACTTTTCTATCATTGCCACTGTTCTAGAAACTAGATTTCCAAGATCATTAGCAAGATCTGAATTTATCCTTTTAATAAATATCTCATTATTGAAAAGACCATCTGCTCCAAAAGGTATTTCATGTAGTAAATAATATCTTACTGGATCAGTTCCGAATTCATTAACAAGTACTACTGGATCCACTACATTACCTTTTGACTTTGACATTTTTCCGCCATCTACCAAAAGCCAACCATGACCGAATACTTGTTTAGGAAGTTCAAGTCCTAATGCCATAAGCATTATTGGCCAATAGATTGTATGGAATCTTAATATATCTTTTCCAATCAAGTGAACATCGCAAGGCCAGTATTTCTTGTAAAGTTCATCATTACCACTACCATATCCAAGCGCCGTAATATAGTTTGATAAAGCATCTATCCATACATAAATAACATGCTTACTATCAAAGGTTACTGGTATTCCCCAATCAAAAGAGGTTCTTGAAATACATAAATCCTGAAGTCCTGGTCTTAAAAAGTTATTCAGCATTTCATTTTTTCTCGATTCTGGTTGAATGAAATCAGGATGACTTTCTATATACTCAATAAGTCTGTCAGCATATTTGGACATTTTAAAGAAATATGCTTCCTCTTTAGTTTTTTCTACTGGTCTTCCGCAGTCTGGGCAGTTTCCATGGTCCAGTTGAGTTTCTGTCCAAAAGGATTCACAAGGAGTACAATATAGGCCTTCATAAGAACCTTTATATATATCACCCTGTTCATATAACTTTTCAACTATCTTTTGAACTGCTTCCACATGATAATCATCCGTAGTTCTGATAAATTTGTCATAGCTTATATTCATCATTTTCCATAAATCTTTTATGCCCGCTACTATTTCATCTACATACTCTTTAGGAGTAACTCCTTTTTCTTCAGCTTTTCTCTGTATTTTTTGACCATGCTCATCAGTTCCTGTAAGCATCATTACATCATATCCACATAGTCTCTTAAATCTTGCTAATGCATCAGCCGCTACAGTAGTATAAGTATTACCTATATGAAGTTTTGCTGATGGATAGTATATTGGTGTTGTAATATAAAATTTTTTATTGTCACTCATTTTTCTTCCTCCTCAATCAAATAACCATTTTTTATTATTAATATCTTTTATACAAAGTGATTATCATACAGCTTAAACTCTATGTATCATATATTTTTATATATACAAAAAGCCTCTAAATAAAATTTCATTTTTATTTAGAGGCGTGTTATCGCGTTACCACTCTATTTCATTTTTGCATTCCAGCAAAAATCTCATCAAGTGACGTCTTAATATAATTCATCACTTTGCACTATAACATGTGCCTTACGTAATATCCTACTAAATGTTCTTCAGATATACTGCTCAGGGTCCATATTCACAAATACATGTATTGCCGACTTTCACCTATCTCAGCTCTCTTTTAAATACTTATAATTGTTACTCTTCCCATCAATGCATTTAAAATTATTTTTATTTATTATTATAAGCAAAATACAAAATATTATAACATGATTTTCTTAATTTTCCTTACCTTTTTATGTTATTATATATCCTTTTTATTGTCAACATAGATTTGAAACATCATTTTAGGCATATGAAAATAAATAGTAAGTCAAAGATGCGACGGATATTTTGAAGTCTACAAGGAAACAGGTTCTGAGGATAGTGAGCTATCTGAGGGTTCTATTGACGCAGTAGGTTTAAAAATAGGCTAGCATACTGACTAGTTATTTATTTGAATGTGCCTTAAACAAATCTGGATGTCTAGTTTATAATACTGCGTTAATACATACAATTTATTCTAGCTGCTTAATATGTCCTTTATTTCTTCCTCAGACATTCTTGATATTATAGATTCTTCAGCACTATCCATATCCATAACGCTCTTTATTATATCCCTCTTTTTCTCTTGGAGTTCATATATCTTCTCTTCAATGGTACCTCTAGCTATAAGTTTTATTACTTCTACAGTTTTCTTTTGACCTATTCTATGAGCTCTATCAGATGCTTGTTGCTCAACTGCCGGATTCCACCAAGGATCATAATGAATAACCACATCCGCTCCTGTTAGGTTAAGGCCCGTTCCACCAGCCTTTAATGATATAAGAAATATATATCCCTTTCCTTTATTAAAAGCGTCTACCATCTTTCCTCTTTCTTGCATCTTAGTCTGACCATCCAAGTACATATATTCTATATTCTTCTTATATAAGAATGAACCTATATTTTTTAAAACACTTGTAAATTGTGAAAAAATCAGTATCCTATGCCCAGCATTTATACTATCTTCAATTATGTCATCTAGGGCTATAAGCTTCCCACTATCACCTTTATAATTATCTATAAATATAGAAGGATCACAACAAATTTGTCTTAGTCTTGTTAGTATAGACAGAATCATAAGTTTACTTTTATTAAATCCCTTTTCTCTAATATTATTATCAACCTGTTCTTTTGCATTTTGCAAATAAGCAGCATAAACTTTCTTTTGCTCTTCGGTCATTTCTACAGATATCTTATGTTCAATTTTAGGTGGAAGCTCTTTTATAACTTCACTTTTTAATCTTCTTAATATAAATGGCCTTATATGCTTATTTAGTTCTTCTAAGGACACTTTATCATTTTCTTTTACAATAGGTGATTCATACTTTTTCATAAATCTACCATGAGATAAAAGGTATCCTGGCATAATGAAATCAAATATAGACCATAGTTCTGTAAGTGAATTTTCAATAGGAGTTCCTGTTAATGCGAAATAGTTTTTAGCCTTTATTTCCTTTACTGATTTAGCATTCATAGAATTAGGATTTTTTATCTGCTGTGCTTCATCTAAAATACAGTATTTAAAATTTATATCATTATAATATTCAATATCTCTTCTTATAAGTGGATAAGAAGTTATTAATATATCATAATCACTATACCTTTCTATACCTTCTCTTCTCTCTTCCTTAGATCCAGATATCACCAAAACCTTTAGATTAGGATAGAATTTTTCAATTTCTGACACCCAGTTATAAACCAAGGAAGTTGGGGATATTACAATACTTGGTATTTTATTGCCTTCTTCTAATTCTGATGCTAGAAAGCTAATTATCTGCAATGTCTTTCCAAGTCCCATTTCGTCAGCTAATATTCCACCAAATCCACAACTAGATAGAGCCTTCAGCCATTTAAATCCAAACTTTTGATATTTTCTCATGATTTTTTCAAGAATACTAGGTACAAAAAAATCAGCATCTTTTACATTTCTTATATTATTTATAAGTTGTGTAAACTTATTATTTCTCTTTATATAATCCATATTGTAAAGCTTTATATTTTCATCTATATACACTGAACTATACTTTGGAATTATAAAGTTTTCATTTTCAAGTTCTGAGTCCTTTATATCTAAAAAGTCAATCATGTTACCAATATTCTTTATTTCTTCTGATTCTAGTGGTACAAATCCGCCTTTTTTTAATTTGTAATACTTTTTCTTCTGCCTTAAAGCTTCAAATATATTTTTTAGCTCTTTTTTATCTACACCTTCAATTTGAAAGTTAAATTCTAACAAGTCATTATCATTTAGTTTTATTCCTCCACTGTAATAGGAAACACCATACATTTTAAGGTTTTTAAATGAATTAGAGTAATATATTTCGCAATAATCTTGAAGATATCTTATACCATTATTTAAAAAATCAACAATTTCTTCTTCCTCATTATTTATAAATTGATCTCCATACTTTTGAAATTTATAACTTTTAAATAAATTGATTATATTTAGTTCTGTTTCTACATCTC
The DNA here is from genome assembly GCF_000246895.1 of Clostridium arbusti SL206. Classification (GTDB taxonomy): domain Bacteria; phylum Bacillota; class Clostridia; order Clostridiales; family Clostridiaceae; genus Clostridium_I; species Clostridium_I arbusti. The sequence goes on from NZ_BAEV01000055.1 coordinate 10,641, forward strand.
TTACCAGTATAGAATTTTCCGCTCTACCTACTTCTCTTGCCAATGGATTTATGCGTACATCTCCATAGCAAAACTTAATGGTACCCATTACCATATCATTTGACTTATCTAAATATATTTTAATATTTAAGGGTTCTTGATAAAATTTTTCTTCTAAACTACTATCTATTACAATATTATCACTTATCTTTTTTAAACTTGGTATTATGTAAGATGCAATTTTCTCACTATCTTCTATATCAAATTTTATTATATTTTTTTTCTCCTGGGAAAATGCATTATAAAAAGTTATATATAATTTTCTCTTTTCTTTATCAACCTTATATATAAATCCATCATAGAAAAAGTATTCTCCATTTTTTGTAATTGGATAAGGTATACCTTGCTTTTGTATAAGTTCTATTTCACTATCCTTAGACAAAAGTTCAAATTCTAGCGGTATAGTATCTTCTATAATAGTTACATCTTTATATTCCTTTGCCTTTAAGCTAATATTTATTTGTCTATCTTTAATCATATGTAAAAATCTTCTTACTTTAGTATCTGTAAGATGTGCTTTTTTCCCTACTAAAATTTTATTATTACTATTATAAGTATATCCAAGTTCATAATTTCTTTGATCATCTTCATAAATTTCTTCAATAAGCTTTATAATTTTTTCATCCTTTTCGTTAAAATGATGAATCTTAGGATCAAAAGTAAACCCTTTAGCAAACTCCATCTCTTGAGTATTACCAATATATGAAGTTATAAATTCTCTCATGTTTCTAACTACATATAATCTGTCTTCTCCAATTTTTAATTGTAAATTTGATCCTCTGTCTGACCAAGAATTTACCTCTAGCTTTATTTCCATATTCAGTTCTTTTCTACTACTCTCTTTTTCTACCATACTATTCTTTATCTGATCAATAAACTTTCGAGTTTTTGCTGAATATTTATGACCAGTTATACTATTCTTATCTCTTATATACTTAAACATTGAAGCTGCGATATGTGGACAAATCTTATCATTCAAATAGTAATTACGAAATTCCATGCATTTACATTTTACATTTTCCACTCCTGTTTTATCATTAAATACTATTACATTTGAAATTTCTTTTCCATTATCCTCTACTATAGATTCTATTTTTATCTCGTTAAAATCAAGGTCTTTATTATAAGTCTTTATAACATTTATGTTTTTTACCTTACCATTTTTATAATAATCTTCTGCCTTCTTATATACAAATTCATCCGCCCAATATTTTACAGTTTCTTCTTTTATATCAAACAATAGCCTCACCTCTGCTTATCTTACATTTTATCCAAATAGGAAAAATTATTTCAATTAAAATTCATTTATTTATTTCAATCTTAATTGAAGCTTTCCAATTCTTCTTTAATATTTTTAAGATCTTCCCAAAATAATTTCTTTTTATTTTCATCTCTTAAAAGAGCCGCTGGGTGAAAGGTGGACATAATACTAAAATTCTTTATTCTAAGCCACTTTCCTCTATCACGAGTTATCTTCATAGTGCCCGTTTTTAGTGCCTCTCTCCAAATCATATCTTCTGCGATGCCAGGAAATTTTTTACTATTATTTAAAACTTTTTCCATTACATATTTCATTGAAGTAGCCCCTAGACATACAATTATCTTTGGTTTTACAAGAGCAACCTGATTTCTCAAATATGGTATGCATGCTTTAGCTTCATCCTCCATAGGTGTTCTGTTTTTTTCAGGTCTGCATTTGCATACATTACAAATGTAATAATCTCTTTCTCTCGTTAAATTCAATGCAATAAGTGCTTTTGTTAAAAGCTGTCCTGCTCTCCCCACAAAAGGCCTACCCGTTCTATCCTCATCGGCCCCAGGTGCTTCTCCTATAAACATCACTTTAGAATTTATATTACCTTCTCCAAAGACAACATTAGTCCTCTCCTTACAAAGATCGCATTTAACACAAGCTTCACTTTCTTCTTTAAGTTCTTTCCAATGAAGCAAAATAATCACCCCAAGCTTTACAACATTTTACTTAATAATACCATAAAATAACTATGGTTGAATATAATTCTTAAATAATAATACCTTTTAATATGATTTATTTCAAATAAACTTGGCCAATGTAATGGCCATAATAATAGCAGTTATATCTGCAAGCGCTGCCGCCCAAAGAGTATGTCTTATTTTCTTTATACCTATAGAACCATAATATACAGTTATAGTATAAAATATAGTTTCAGTAGATCCCATCATTATTGATGCAACCAAGCCTATGTAGCTATCAGGTCCATATTTTTTTAAGGTTTCTGCAAATATACCCATAGCTCCACTGCCAGATAGTGGCTTAACTATAGCAAGTGGAACTAACTCTGGTGGTAATCCAACTAATCTTACAATTGGCTTTACTAATGCTATAAAATAATCCATGGCTTTGGACTCTCTAAAAACAGTTACAGCTATAATCATAGCAAGAAGGTATGGAAATATCTTGACACATATACTTATTCCATCTTTTGCCCCTTCTACAAAACACTCATAAACTTTTACATTTTTAAACATTCCGTAAACCACTATAAATAATATTATTATTGGTATAATTGCTTTAATAGCATAATTCACATTTACACCTCCCCCTAAAAATATCTTTCTAAAATGCTACAATATATCATTCCCATGGTAGCAGCTATAGCTGTAGCTATTATAGCAGGCAATATAATTATACCTGGATTTTGTGATCCACAAGCTGCTCTTATAGATATAACAGAAGTAGGTATAAATTGAATACACGCCGCATTTAAAACCAAAAATCTAGCCATATCATTTGTAGCTGTACCTTTAATAGAATTCATTTTTTCCATTTCATTCATAGTTTCAACTCCAAAAGGAGTAGCTGCATTGGAGAGTCCCATCATATTAGAAGTTAAATTCATAATCATAGGTCCTATAACTTTATCATTTTTAGAACTATCTTTAAAGATTATTCTAAGTATAGGTCTAAGAACCTTGGCCAGTTTGTCTGTAAGTCCACTTTTTTCAGCAATTCTCATTATGCCGCACCAAAGACACATTAATCCTAATAATTCTATACTCAATTGTACTGTAGAAGTAGTGGAACCAACAATTGCTTTTGATACAATTTCTCCTCTGCCGGTTATAAGTCCAAATATAATGCCAAAGACTATAATAATAAACCATATATAATTTATCACATTAATCCCCCCTTCATATATTTATATATACAAGCTATCGTTAAAATTACTCTAAGTTTGTATTTCTACCAACATTCATATATAAAATAGCTCGGAATACACATCTAATGTCAATCTATCATAATCCTAAACATAATAAAAACACTATCAAGATTACTAAAATTTCACTAATCTTAATAGTGTTTTTATTAATTCTATTTATTTACATTTAAACGCAAATAATGAACTCCTATAAACTAGCTTATCCATATTCCAGAACCAATTGGAACATCATCATAGATATATTTAGCATTTTCAAGTGCTAGTCTTACACAACCATGTGATGCTGCAGAGCCAAGAGTTCCATCAAGTAAATTTCCTTTTTTATCAAATAAAACACTGTGAAATAAATAATTTCCTTGAATTTGGGTATAATACTTAAGAACTGCACTCCCTGACTCAAATTGCGGTCCTTTGATTCCCACAAAGAAATGTCCTGTAACCGTTGGTGTTCCCCCTGTACCTGATGCACAAGGAAATGCATTTATTAGCTTCCAGTTCTTATTTGCTCCATTAAAAACATATACCATTTGCTGTGATATATTTACCATGACAAAATAATTAGTATAGCTTTGGGTATCAAGATTGTTTACTATACCTTCTACACTAGAGGAATCTCCACTAAATACAGCCTGTGCCTGAGCTTGATACATTACATCTGGTGTAGGGTCTTTCTTTAAATCATTTAATGTATCTCCTTGTACTATGCCACTAGTGGTAAGACCATGCTTATGTTGAAAATCCATTACAGCATATACTGTCTGTTCTCCAAAATCTCCATCTTCACCTACTGTATAACCAAACTTATTAAGCTTCTTTTGAATATCTTTTACATCATCCCCCTTATCTCCAGCCTTAAGAACATCTCTTGGTGGTGTAGGTGGCGTTACATTTTTCTTTGCTTTTTTTTCTTTAGCTTTTGCATCACTAGCAGCATTTGCCTTTGAAGCATCTTTCTTATTATTTGTACTTTTGTTAGAGGATAAATTATGTGCAAATGCGCTGCCTATATCAGCTAGGCTGCCACATGCTGAAAGACTAAAAACTACTATTATACATATAATTCCTATTGATAAATTTCGTTTCATATTATCCCTTCCATTCCTCTTATTACATTACTTTAATTGATAAGGCACATTCAAATAAATAACTAGTCAGTATGCTAGTCTATTTTGAATCTCACCACGTCAACAGAACCCTCAGATAGCTCACTATCTGAAGAACCTATTTCTTTGTAGGCTTCAAAATATACGTCGCATCTTTGACTTACTATTTATTTTCATATGCCTAAAACAAAATCCTCCCCTTTAATAATAATGACGATAAAAATCCACAATATGTTGCACATATTGTTATCTATATTATTAAAAAAGCTATATAAGCTTAATACTAAATATATTATCGTATTCTTCTAATATAACTGTTGGTCTAGATCAAATTTTGAGCTATTGTTATTTCATTATTATAATTATAATAATGAAATAACTTGTACAACAAATATTAATATCATTATACTTTAATTTTTCATAATAGTTAACTACTTACATAAATTATATAATATTTTATTTCATAACTTATTTTTATTTATCCATAACGAATGATTTTATAATCGCAAAGCATTCTCTAACCGAAAAATTAGGCAATAAAAGCTTATTAACTGGTGCAGATATACCTTCTGCATTAATGCCAGCCCTTTCTGCTAAAAACTTTGCTCTAAATACATGAAAATTGCTTGTAACAACTGCTATTTTTAAATTAGGTCTATCATCTATATTATTCAAAAGACTTCTAGTATATTTCATATTTTCCATTGTATTTCTAGACTTTTCTTCTTTTATTATATTTTCATCCTTTACACCATGTTTAATAAGATATTCTCTCATAGCCTCTGCCTCTGATATATCCTCTCCCGGGCCTTGTCCACCAGAAGCTATAATCTTAATATTAGGATTACCTTTTATAAACTCTAAAGCTCTATCTGTTCTCTGTCGCTGAATTAGCAGCATATTTTTTCCTCTTATACCTGCACCTAAAATCATAATATAATCAGGCTTTTGATCAGTATACTTAATCGCACTATAGGCTATACATGTCCCCATAAGTATAAACATTATTATAAGTAAAAAAATAAAAGTATTAATTATATTAATCAAATTTTTTATTATCTTATTTTTATATTTTTTAACATATTTGATTTTTAGTACTCCTAACAATACAAAAATAATTCCTAATGCTAAAAAAAATGTTGAGAAGTTTACAATCATTTTGAACACCAGAAAACATACTATAAAATATAATATATTTAATAGTCCTAAAATTATTATAAATTTTTCAAATATATAGTTTTTTATATGTGTCATATATGTAACCCCCTTGTATTTATACTGTAAAATTCATATATTATAAATTTTAATACATTTATCTTTTAAGTTAGGCATGTGAAAATAAATAACAAGTAAAAGACGCGATGTATATTTTAAATTATACAAGGAAACAGGTTCTGATGATAGTGGTGCTATCAGAAGGTTCTGTTAACGTAGTATAATTCAAAATAGACTAGTATACTGACTAGTTATTTATTTGAAGATGCCTTATATACTAAAAGTAAAATATTAACAAATTTTATATCTAGCTTTATGAAATATAAATATTAATATTTATATTTATATGCTATTATACATATATCGTATTTTAATGAATTTTATTTAATAAATAATCACTAATATTAAGGGGAGGCCTGCTAGATGCTGTTTTCATTTCTACAGCCTATTGATTTTTATCACTTGTTTTTTTACTTTTTATTTTATTCCTTCTTGGGTTGGTGTGTAGAAGTCTGCTATTCTGCCATAACTAAAGGAGAACTTATAAATCGTGGATTTTTAAATGGACCCTTTTGTCCAGTGTATGGATTTGGGGCAGTATTATTAATAGTTATAATTAAGCCTTTTCAAAACCATACTATATTTTTAATCATAGGATGTTTATTCCTTCCATCTTTTATTGAATACATAACTGGATTTATTCTTGAAAAACTATTTGATACTACTTGGTGGGATTATTCAGATACTAAGTTTAATCTTAAGGGAAGAATCTGTGTTAAATTTTCTATACTTTGGTTTTTAGTTTCATTATTTATTATACTTTTTATTCAGCCCTATATAATAGATTATATTATAAATTTATTACCTATAAAGCATGGATTTATTATTATGTACATACTACTAGTTTATTTTTTTATAGATCTATATATAACCATAATTTCTCTAATAAAACTAAAGGGTTTATTTACAGAACTTAACCATATTTCCTCGGAATTAAAAATTAAACTTAATACAATAATACAAATTGGTGCCTCAATAAATTATTTAGATGTTTCCTCAGCCCCTAGAAACATAAAAAATAAGGTTACAGATGCTTTTCAAAATACCACTAAAAATATAAACAATAAAATTGAAGACATAAATTACAAATTTGAAAATACAACTTACAATATAGCTTCTAAACTATCTGGTAAATTATCAAACGATGAAGAAGATATATTTAATACTGTTACTAAAAAAATAAGGGAATTGAAAAATACCTATGATGGTATTTTGAATAAGATAGATGTGAATTATTCAAGAATCTTTAAGGCCTATCCACATCTAAAATCTAAATATAGTAATAAAACGTTAATAGATATAAAAGAAAAAATCAAACAACTAAATGTAAAAATTAAAGATAAAAAATAGAATATATTAAAGGCTGTTTTTAATAAGATAGCCTTTAAGGCACATTCAAATAAATAACTAGTCAGTATGCTAGTCTATTTTGAATCCCACCGCGTCAACAGAACCCTAAGATAGCTCACTATCTCAGGAACCTATTTCCTTGTTGACTTCAAAATATACGTCGCATCTTTGACTTGTTATTTATTTTCATATGCCTAATATATTCTATTTATACTTTTTACAATAACCTACTATATACTTTTAGGTAGTATGACAACGTCATACCTAATAAATGAATCTTTCACCAATGGATTTTGTGAGGTAATACTTCTAACTTCTTCCAAGTTCTTTGCTTTAAAAACTATAGTTCCACCTTTCTTATTATATACCCCTCCACCAATTAGATATTTAGTTGCCTTTACATCCTTATTTCTTATTTTAGTATTATGTATAATTTTATTTTCACCTAATTCATTATCTCTACCTTCAGTTTTATAATCAATTTTTACAAATAAATTATTCTTATCCATGTATTTATCCCCCTAATCATATAATTTGATGACCTAGTATTAAATTACCAATTCTTTAATGACTTTCTCAATAAATAGATTTATAATTTTATGATTTTTAATATATTATAATTATAATCGCAATAAACTTGCCCTTAGCATCATTCATTGATATATAAATTATATGACTCAATATAACTTACTATTACAGCGAACTTCTGTTCGTAATTATATTCTATAGAACATTTGTTCGCATGTCAATATATTTTATTATTTTAAAAAAATATATGTTATAATATTTTATATTGACAAGTATCTTTAAAAGTATTACGTTATCTTAAAAATACATGTTATAATGTTAAGATAAATTCGATATAGTAATGATTTAACGGGAGGCAATATATGATATTAACTGATATAATGAAATATATCGAAAGCGAATATAAAGTTATAAATAATACTCCTTGTGAGATTTGTGGGGGAGATTATGAAGCAAATGAATTAGAAATATTAGTTATAGATGATGAACCCTATGATATTTGCCAATGTACTTGTTCTCGATGTGGCCATGAAAAGATTTTTGAATTTCCAGCACCTTTCTTAGACGAAGAAGATTTGAAGTATAAAGATAATATAAACTAAAGGAGACAAATTATGAAAAAAGAAAGTTTAGATCTAGCAAAACAAGAAATTGATGAAGCATTAACTACTGTAGAAGCTATGGAAAAGGATTTTGATGCTAAAAATCTCTCAAATAAGAATATAAAGAAACAGTTTGTATTTCTATCACAAAAAGTAAAGCAATTAGAAACTATACTAAAAAAAGAAGGTATTTTATAATACAAGTATAAAATATTGTAGGTGATAACAATGGATGAGGATACTGGATTAAAAACCATAAATTTAGAAGAAGTTAGACTTAAAAAAAATAAATTTTTAAAAAAGAGTACTAAATTAAAAGAGCCTTTAGTAATATTGTCAATTGTAATAATATTAATACTTATTAGTACCTACTACGTTTACTCCTATCCATCTAGTCTAGTTATCCTAGATGTAAATACATCTATAACCTTAAAGGTAAATAAATGGAATAGAGTGATAGATGTATCCTCCATTTCTACAGAAGGTAATAATATACTAAATAATGAATATATTAAGAATAAAAATATAAATGATACTCTAATAACTATTTTAAATAAAGCAGAAGCTAGTAACTATATAAATCCTTTAGATAAAGATAATCTTAAACATAAAGTAACTGTTTATATTTCTGGTGATACTATAGATATAACTAGATTTACTAATGAAATAAAATCAAAAAAATTAAACTTACTGGTAAATGAAAATGGCACAGAAAAATTTAATAATAATTCCTTTAATTAAAAAAAGTGTAGACGTATCTAAGATACTATTCTACACTTTTTTATTTCCAATAATAAAAATAAAGCTTAGTGGAAACTTAATGATTTCCCCTAAGCTTAAATCTATTCATAATTTGGACTAGTTAATCTTTCTTTAAATTGATCAATTCCCTTTAAAGCATTTACAAATACTCTATTCAAAAAAAGTATATTAGTATCTTTATTTGCCCAACCACTATTAATAGTAAATGCCATAGTATAACCTGCATTTTTTGCAGCCTGTTCCGTAAAATCATTGTATTTACCAGAAGGATAAGCAATATAATCAACTTTCTTATTTAGAAGCTTTTCAAGAAATTGCTTTGATTGTGCTAAAGTCTCTTGCTGCTTCTCTAAAGACAAAGTATCAAGATCCTCATGGTTTACTGTATGACTTTGTATGTCCATACCATTAGCATCCATTTCCTTTAATTGAGCTGAGGTTAAATAAGCACCAATTTTATCTGTACCACCTGTAATAACAAATATAGTTCCTCTAAACCCAAATTCCTTAAGAATTGGATATGCATTAGTATAATTATCTTCATAGGCATCATCAAAAGTTAATACTACTGACTTTTGTGGTACTGGTTTGTCATTCTTTAAAAAGTTGTATAATTCATCTAACGTTAAAGTAGTATATCCATTATCCTTAAGATACTGCATCTGCTCTTTAAAAACTTCTGGAGGCAAAATTATACTCTTACTAGCAACATTTGTAACCTTACTATTATCTGCAATACTGTGATACATAAGTACAGGTATTTGTTTATCATTATGTACTAGATCTTTTCCCTTAAACTCTCTTAGCTTATTATATTTAGGTTCAATTTTTTTCTCTACATCAGTCTTATTAATACCAGCTGTACTTTTTTGCGCCCTATTACTTGACACTTTACTATTATTTTTCTTACTGTCAAATATGTAAGCAACTGTACCTACTGTTAATACTACTATTAACAGTACTAGACCTATTAGTCTTATTTTAGAACTTCTCATAACTATTCTCCCTTAGAGTCCATAACCCTAATCTTTATTGGTAATTACTATTATTTATTCTTTCTTCAAAATTAGCTTCAGTATGATTTGGTCCTATATAAACTCTGCTTAGCTTATATATCCCATCAGTTTTATAACTCCACTTTCCATCTCTACTTAAACCTAGTACATATCCAGCCTTATTTGCCGCATCTAAAGTATTAGCATTATAGCTTCCAAAAGGATAAGATACATAATTAACTTTTTTATTTAAAAGTGACTCCAAAAATTGCTTTGAATTTTGAAGACTCTTTAGCTGTTGTACCATAGTTAAATCTCCAAGTTTCGTATTCGCATATGTACCACTCTGTATGTCCACTCCATTAGCTTGCATATCCTTTAACTGTGCTGAAGTTAAGTAGGTAGAGTCTTTATCCACACTACTAGTCACCACAAAAACAGTAGCTTTAAATCCATATTTCTTCAAAACTGGATACACATTAGTATAATTATCCTCGTATCCGTCATCAAAAGTTAATGCTACAGACTTTTCAGGTATAGGTTTATTCTTTGTAATAAAATCATTGACCTCATCCATAGTCAATGTATAATACCCATTATCTTTTAAATATTTCATTTGAGCTTCAAAATTATCTTTAGTTATTCTAAGATTACCTAATGTAGGCTCATTGCTTACACTATGATACATTACCACGGGAACTCCCTTGTCATTGTTCTTCATTTGAACTTGCTGCTTATTGGTGCTTTCGTTATCAGATGCCTTAGTATCTACTACAGTACTTGCCTTAACATTAGAAGTATTATTGCTCTTATTAACATTAACAATCACTGCCCAAACAATTACTGCAATTAATATAATAAAACTTATTCCTATTATCTTTTTTTCTTCACTTTTCATTACTACTTCCTTTCTAATAATCATATTTATAATAATGTATTCATATTACGATTAATTTTTATTTACTATTACATTTTATCAAAAAACTAGTGATTTAGCCATATTGTACAATGAAATATAAAAATGCTATGTGCTAATAAATTTATTGTAGAACTTTTATATTTATAATTCATAATCATATAAACATTAAAAACACTATTAAACTATTGAAATACAATAATTTAATAGTGCTAGTTATCCACATTATCCACAATCTATATGTTATTAACTTGTGTAATTTATTATAATTATAATTATTTATATATTAATTTTATGAAATTACTAACATTGTCCACAGATTTGTTGATAATTTGTGGATAATAAGTTGATATTATTTATTATTTTTGAAGTTTTGCATTTATTATAAGCCTATGAGTTGCAATTCTTATAGGAGTACATGTAATAAGCGTCATTGTTGCATCTTGTGTTGCTTTTAGAACTTCTACATGATCTGGCGTTACTACGTTAATATTATAAACCTTATAGTTGTAAGTTCCATTTTGGGTTTGTACATATATTATATCACCATTTTTAATCTCCCCTAATCTATTAAAATACTCACTGTATGTATAACTTCTATGACCAGCCACACAAAAGTTACCTTTATCACCAGGCATAGCAGTACCTTTGAAATGGCCAACTGCATATTTTAGTACACTGTTATCTACCCCTTCACCTATAGCTACTTTTAAATCTATCTTTGGAATAGTTAATATTCCAATTGCACCATCTTGTTCAGAGGGAGGCTTGGTATCTATAACTTTATCCTTATTAGGTTTCTTATCCTCTATCTCAATAGTTTTTTGGAAATCATTAATCATTGCCTTTTCTTTGTAAGATGACCAAATTCTCATACCTATAGCAGTAGAAATTACTATTATTCCCAATAAAATAAGACAGGCTCCAGTTATCTTTAACTTTTTCATCATAATTCCCCCAGTATTTATATATGTTTTTCATTAAATAGAATTCAATCATATTATAACATTGTCCATAAAAATTAATCTCTTTGTAAAATATAAATTACTTTTTTCTTAATACTATTAACATTTATTAAATATAATAGTATTATTATATTATAAAGTGGTTATTATCTTAATGAAGGGTGGGTGTTGTATAATGAAAAATAATATAGTTTATGTGGATTTTACTCAAAGGAGTATCTTGACGACTCCAAATACTTCATTTTTAAATAGTATTAAAAGATTTATAAGAAAATTATTTATGCCTAAAAAGTTCAAAGCAAAGAAAATGAAATCAGGTTGTAAACGTATACCTACTCAAAGATACTTTTCATAATAAAGAATTTTGATTAAAATAATAATAAATATATTTAGACATTCTCAAATAAATAATAGACTCATTATGCAAATAGACTAATATGCTGACTGATTATTTTCTTGAGAATGCCTTATCTTTGGAGGTACTATATGCGAATAGGACTTGGTTATGATGTACATAAACTTGTATTAGAAAGGAAACTTATACTTGGAGGAATTGAAATAAACTATAAGAAGGGACTATTAGGTCATTCAGATGCAGATGTTCTTCTTCATGCTATAATGGATAGCTTATTAGGAGCTTCTGCACTTGGTGATATTGGAACTCATTTCCCTGATAATGATAACAGATACAAAGGTATAAGTAGTTTAGCTTTACTAAAAGAAGTTGGAACCCTTATACTGGCTTCTGGTTATAAAATTGGGAATATAGATGCAACTATAATAGCTCAAGAACCTAAAATGAAGCCATATATATTTGAAATGAGAAAAAATATAGCTAATACACTTGATATAGATTTAGATAAAATAAATGTAAAAGCAACTACAGAAGAAGGGCTTGGTTTCACCGGAATTGGTGAAGGTATATCCTCACAAAGTATATGCCTTTTAGAGGAAGTTTAATCTTTAATTCATATATTTTAAATTTAAACTCCATCCTTAAAAATAATCATTTAAAAAATAAATTCTATCTATACTGAAAAGGCCATGTAAACTTTACAATTCATGGCCTTTTCAGTCTGTATATTAAACTAATTATTAATACCATAATAACTATATTTATATTAAATATTTATATAATCAGGATTAAAATCTATACAAAGTATATAATCTTGATCAACATTCTTAAAATATGCTGAAATTGTTACACAGAGATTTCCTGTAGCTAATGATACATATGGCTCTGTTACATATTTGTTCAAATGCATACTCTTTGGGAAATAATAATATTTCTTTAAAGAGTGATCTGTACCCATTTTAGCTGGTTGAAATACAAGAGCTTTTTGTGATAGCATATTTTTAAACCTTGTAGCAGTATTTGTAATTTGACATCCCCTATTATTTAAAATATATACACATTCAAGTATAGAATACTCTCCTACAACCTTTTCTATCACTTTGTTAAACTCATCTTTACTTACAGATGAAAGATTATCTATTATAGTATTTATTATGTCATTATACTCTTCATGAGATTTCTCTTTAGCATTTATGTCTTCCATAATATAACGTTTATAATCTATTGATAATTTATGTGTTTTTTCTTCTATTCTTGACAAATTAACCTTATCTATATCAAATGCTTCTCCAAATACTGGCCCTTGAAGCATATCAGCACCTAATTCCATTGCTACCATTGCTTCCTCTTCTGTTTCTATATCTTCTGCAATTACAAGTGAACCAACCTTTTTAGACAAATTTATAAGAGATTTAAATATCTCTTGTTTATAGTAGTTATAAGATATATCTTTAGTTATCACACTATTAATTTTTATTATATCAGGTTCGACATAAGAAATTCTATCTAAGTTAGCAAAACCTGATCCTAAATCTTCAAGTGCTATTAGAAAACCTCTACTTCTATAGAAGTTAATAAATTTTTGCATTGCTTCAATATCGTCTATCTTTTCAGCTACTATTTCTAATACAATATTTTTAGGCTCTACTTTATATTCATTTACAACATTTAATAATATTTTAGAACCTATATATTTGTCTATTATTGATATATTTATATCTATAAATAATAGAGCCTCTTTGTTATCCTTGTATACATTTAAAAAATTTTCTAGAGCTTTTTCTCTATACAATCTATCTAATTCTATGGCTTCACCTTCTCTTGATGCATGTTTCAGTAAATTATCTCTACTAATAATATTACTATCACCATCTAAAGCGCCTAAACATACAGCTTCAAGTCCAATAACTGATTTTTTTATTACAGATATTACAGGTTGAAAAACTAATTTTATATTTTTCTCTTCTATTATATTATTTATATTTAAGTCCTTGACTTTTTTTTTCATATCCAAAATTCAGCCCGCCTTCCTTTTTTTATTAATATATAAGTCTATTATATTTGTACAACTACTACTGTGCAACATTATTTGTTGTTTTTTACTTTTAAATTGGCTAAATATTATACTTTTTATTCATTAAGATATATACAAATATAGGTTTTACATGAATCTTATTGTCATATAGTATAAATTAGACTAAATATAACACATATAAAGGTAAATTGTTACTATATTTAATAATACTTTTTATCATTTTTAGCTAATTTAAATACAATTCCTTTTAATCCAACTGAATATCTATTTTTTATGTCCTGTAATATTTTTTTAATGTGTTCATTTTTAATTTGTGAAAAGAGTTTATTTGCTTTTCTATCTTTAAAACAATATTTATCAAAAGACTCTAAGTATAACCATAAATCACTTTTAAATCTGCTTAAAAGCATGGAATCTTTTAAATCTGCAAAGTCATCAGATATCCAAGCTATATACTCTCTAGTTTCTTCTATTCCATACTACGTGT
>NZ_BAEV01000054.1 GCF_000246895.1 Clostridium arbusti SL206
CAACTTATATATTACAACTTTTCGGATAATTCCATTAGAAAATAACTGAACAAAAATAACTTTAGGTATAAATATTATTATAATATATCATATAGCTTATAATATAATATCAAACTAACATTATTATACTAATTATTGATATTATATTAATATATAAATATTCAATTTTACTATGGATAATAAGTATATATAGATAAAAAACTACTTATTACAAATTACCCCTTATTTTGATAAAAGCACGTTTATTAACGTGCTTTTACATTTTCATTAATGACCTCATATTAAGCTATTTCCATAATATCTATCCATATATGCTACATACATTTTTCTTATTTCCTCTATGACTTCATATTCACTATGTACTTTGTTTTCAATACAACTCTTGACTAAACTATTACAAATAAAACATTTTCTCTTTTCATACCCAAAGTCACTTCTTTTTATAGATTTAAAATCGGCACTACATATGTCCATATCAATACATTTACCTAACATATGTTTATTTTCTATTTCAACACAAGTCTTTTTAGCTTTTATTGCATCCATATTTAGTAATATTGTTATAATGGGTCCTTCTGCTGTAATCCTAAAAATCTTTAGATAAATTTCATTATTAAAAAGTTCTGTTATTATGGCATCCATACACTTAATGATACTAATGGTAATATGATTATTTCTATTATCACCTGGATAATTTACTTTCATTAATAAAAGTGTTTTCTTATATTTATTTATTAAATTTCGTTGAAATAAATATCTTTTTTGCTTATCTAAAAATATTTTATCACTTTCATAACACATATATATCGAAGAATCATCAATTATCTATCCTTCCTTATCCCCCTTATAATATTCCTGAATAATTTATTAAACATCTTTGTTCATATTTAAATACTTTTTTTTACCATATTCATAAAGATTATTTCCAAAACTATCAATTATCACTATAGCGGGAAAGTTTTCGACTTCAAGTTTCCTTATAGCTTCAGATCCTAAGTCCTCATAAGCTATTACCTCTGATTTTTTTATACATTTAGCTATTAATGAAGCAGCACCTCCTATGGCTCCAAAATATACTGCTTTATTTTTTATCATTGCATCAATTACTTCATCTGATCTTAATCCTTTGCCTATCATACCTCTTAATCCTCTATCTAAAAGTCTTGGGGTAAAAGAATCCATCCTATAACTAGTAGTAGGTCCTGCTGAACCAATAACCTTATTAGGTTTTGCTGGAGTAGGTCCCACATAATATATTATTTGATTCTTAACTTCTATTGGCAAATCTTCTTTTTTATCTAAAAGTTCAATTAACCTTTTATGGGCAGCATCTCTAGCAGTATATATTGTTCCTGAAATTAATACTTTATCTCCAACCTTTAATTTACTTGCCTCTTCCTCAATAAAAGGAATACTAATTTTTATATCCATTAAATCCCTCCAAAATTCAAACTATAATATACTAACCATATGTCTAGTCACATGACAGCTTATATTTACAGCTACAGGTAACCCAGCAATATGGGTTGGAAATGTTTCTATATTAACTGATAGTGCCGTAGTTCTTCCACCAAATCCTTGAGGTCCTATACCCATATTATTTATTTGTTCTAATATTTCTTCTTCAAGTTTTCCATAAAACACATTTTCATTTCTAATATCTATTGGTCTTAAAAGTGCTTTTTTAGAAAGTAATGCCGCCTTATCAAAAGTTCCACCAATACCTACTCCTACTACAATTGGAGGACATGGATTAGGTCCTGCTTCTTTTACTGTATTCAATATAAACTCCTTTACTCCGTCTAACCCATCTGACGGTTTTAACATTTTAATTTTACTCATATTTTCGGATCCAAATCCTTTAGGAGCTATTGAAATTTTTATATTATCACCTTTTACAAACTCATAATAAATTACAGCTGGTGTATTATCTTTGGTATTAATTCTATTAATAGGATCACTTACTACCGATTTTCTTAAATATCCATCTTTATATCCCTGTCTAACCCCTTCATTAACAGCATCTTCTATAAAACCACCACTTATATGAACATCTTGTCCTATTTCTAAAAAAATACATGCCATTCCAGTATCTTGACATATTGGAGTTTGCTCTTCTTTCGCTATTTCACTATTTTTCATTATTATATCAAGCGTATCTTGTGCTATAGGAAACTCTTCTTTTTCATATGATGCTTTAATTGTATTAAAAACATCTTTTGGTAAATAATAGTTTGATTCTATGCATAGTCTTCTTACCTCTTTAGTTATTTCATTAGAATCTATCTTTCTCATACAATCCCGCCTTTTATAGTTATGTTCATTTACTCTTATATGTATTACAACATCTATAGCATATAATTTCAATATTTAATTTTAAATATTGAAGTTATAATTAATATTTTAAGGTATTAGTTATAATTATCCCATTCATAAATACACGTACTTTATATTTTTATATGCATTTAGTATATATAAGTTACAATTAAAATTATACATTTAATTAATAATAGTTAATAGATTAATTCTAAAAAAACTAGAAATTTTGTAATGAATATAATTTATTGAAACATATATATAGTTAAAATTTAATTATTTAAATTATATATTACTAGGTATAATTATACCTAGACTCAGTTAAATAAATATAAAATCAAACTAAGTTTAGGCATATTATCTAATTGAACTGAAAATATATTTGTTAGTAAATATGCTTTACTGTTTATTTTCACTACTATAATACGATTTTATTGATTTACATAGAGAATCCGCTATCTTTTGTTGATATGAATCCGTTTTTAATTTACCTTCATCTGATGAATTTGATAAAAAGCCACATTCGACAATAACTGATGGCACATCTTTACCACATCTTAATATCTTATATGAATTTAATGCTGCTTTTTCAACTCTTTTGCTATCATCTTTTAAATCAATTCTAAGGTTCTCTTGCATAACATGAGCTACCTTTTGACTTTCAGGATTAGAGGAATACCATACTTGTGATCCATAATATTGACTTTGAGGAAACATATTAAGATGTATGCTTACAAACATATTACAGCCAGTCTCATCTTTCATTTTACATCTATTATCTAAGTCTTCATTCTTTTTCTTTCTGATTTTACCTGAATCACTATATAATCCATTATCATCTTCTCGTGTCATAATTACTTTGAATCCTTGTTTTTCTAAGCTTTTTTTTAACTTTAAGCTTATAATTAAATTAATATTTTTTTCTACTGTTCCATTTTTAGATTGAGCTCCTCCATCTATTCCACCATGTCCTGGGTCTATTAATATAACTTTTTTATTCTCTGTTACAAATTTAAGATTATTTTGAATTTCATAAGCACTAGTAAAATTACCTAGTGAAAAAAACATTACTATAAAAGTAATTAAGACTATAAAACTTACTTTTAATTTTTTTTCACTATATTCACTCCTCTTTATAAAAATTTATATTAATTGTCAAAGTTATTATGCTCTATATTTAGTATTTTAATTATAAAAATATTTAACAAAAAATAAAAAAACCACATTTAATTTAAAACATGATTTTTTACAATATCTATAATACTTTTAATAATAAAGATAGTATACTTGCAATTAGCATACACACAGGTATAGTAACAACCCAGGCCCATAATATATTCTTCGCTATTATCCATCTTACAGATGATATCCTATGTGATGCTGCAACACCCATAATAGATGATGATATAATCTGAGTAGTACTAACCGGTGCATTCATCATTGTAGATGAAAAAATCACTACTGCTGCACTAGTTTCAGCTGCAAAACCATTTACTGGTGCAAGCTTTGCCATATTCATACCCATTGTTTTTATTATCTTGTATCCACCTATCGAAGTTCCTAATGCCATAGCTAGCGCACAAGCACCTTTTACCCATATAGGAATATGAAAAGTACTTACCAAGCCACCACTTACCAAAGCCATAGCTATAACTCCCATGGATTTTTGTGCATCATTTCCACCATGATTAATTGCCATAAGCATAGCGGAAAATATCTGTGCCTTTGAGAAAAATCCAGATACTGATGATGGTCTTGTTGATTTTAAAATCCACTGAAGTGCTATCATAACTAAATATCCGAATATAAAACCAACTATTGGTGATAAAAACAATGGCACTACGATCCTAATAAAGAAAGTTGTCCAATTAACTACTGCAAAAGATGTTTGGTACACTATAGCAGCACCTACCAGGCTTCCAATTAATGCATGAGATGAACTACTAGGAATTCCAAAGTACCAAGTCAATAGGTTCCAAATTATAGCACTTATGATGGCTACTATAATAACTGTAGGCGATATTAAAACTGGATTAACTATTCCATCCCCTATAGTTTTTGCAACTTTCTCATTCATAAAAGCACCCAGAAAATTTAGAGATGCTGACATAATAACAGCTGATTTCATACTTAATACTCTAGTTGATACAGAAGTTGCAATTGCATTTGCACTATCATGAAATCCATTTATAAAATCAAAAATTAAAGCTAGAACTACAATTACCACTGATAAATATATTGCAGAATTATGCATTCTTCATAGCAACTCCCTCAATAATATTTGCAACTGACTCGCAAGCATCTAAGGTATTTTCTATATACTGATATATCTCTCTCCATTTGATCACATCAAGAACAGGAATATCTGCTACAAAGAGTTGTCTCACTGCACTTCTAAATAGGCAATCCCCATCTTCTTCAATCTTATTTATTTCAATAATAATTTCTGTAAGTTTAGCATTATTTCTCATGTTTTTAAATTCTTCCATTAACCTTATTATATAAGCACAAGATTTAACTACAAAATCAGCTAAGGTTTTAGCTTCTTCCTTTACTACATCTACATTGAACATTACAAATCTACTGGCACTAGCTTCCATAAAATCCACTATATCATCCATTTCTTTAGATATAGAGTATATATCTTCTCTATCAAATGGAGTTATAAATGTTTTGTTAAGTTCATTTAATATATTATGTTGTTGATTATCACTTATTCTTTCCATATTTTTTATTTCTTTTAATTTTTCATCTGGATTGCAAACATCCTCTACAAAGCCCTTAAATAATAGAGAAGTTTCATAAATTGTGTTTGCATTTTCAATAAATAAATCATAAAATTTTTCATCCTTTGGAGATAAGTTAAACATATTAATCCTCCTATACTGAAACAAATATTTTATAACTAGACAATTATATCATACTATGACATAAAATATAACAAATAATATATACTTCCCAAAACACAGTAAAAAGTAAAATATGTATCTAATTGCAATAAAAAAAGAGAGGAAACTCCTCTCTTTGAAAACTATTATCTCTTTGAGAATTGTGGAGATCTTCTTGCTTTCTTTAAACCGTATTTCTTTCTTTCTTTCATTCTTGGATCTCTTGTTAAGAAACCAGCTTTTTTAAGTTCTCCTCTTAATGATTCGTCAGCTTTTAATAGAGCTCTTGATATACCATGTCTTATAGCTCCTGCTTGACCTGTGAATCCACCACCATTTACATTTATAAGAACATCAAACTTATCCTTAGTATCAGTTAAAACTAATGGTTGATTAACTATTACTCTTAAAGTTTCTAAACCAAAATATTTTTCTATTTCTCTCTTATTTACTACGACTTTACCTTCTCCTGGTACAAGTCTAACTCTAGCAATAGATTTTTTTCTTCTACCTGTCCCAATATATTGTACTTTAGCCATTTTATTTCCTCCTTCCAGCTATAAATTAATATCTTAATTTTAATGCTTCTGGTTTTTGAGCTTCATGATCATGTTCAGTTCCTCTATATACTTTAAGCTTTTTAAGAACCTCTCTACCTAATACTCCAGTTGGAAGCATTCTTCTTACAGCTTCATGAAAAACAAACTCAGGTTTTTTAGCTAATGCATCCTTATAAGGTATTTCTTTTAATCCACCTGGATATAGTGAGTGATGTCTTAGCATCTTTTGATCTAATTTCTTACCTGTTAAAACTACCTTTTCAGCATTTATAACAATAACAAAATCTCCAGTATCTACATTGGGTGTAAATGTAGGTTTATTCTTTCCTCTTAATATTAAAGCAATTTGACTTGCTGCTCTACCTAAAGTCAATCCATTAACGTCAACAACATACCATTTTCTTTCAACTTCTTGCGGTTTAGCAATGTATGATTTCATTTTTTTCCCTCCCTGAACTTTACATAAATTACGTTCTATGTCAAAGATCCGGGGCTAGTGGATCTTCTTTAAGCAACGTTATACAAACATATATATTATAATACAATCTGCCACGTGTGTCAATTATTTTATACCTATTAATTAATAATATACCTTTTCTAGGCATAAACCACTCGGTGGCAAACAAGGCCCAGACATATCCCTATCTTTTGATATTAATATATCTTTAATACTTTTAGGTTTAATTCTCTTTAATCCAACTTCAATTAGTGTACCTATAATGATTCTAACCATATTATATAAAAATCCATCACCTGTTATAGTAAATATTATATGATCATCTATTTTAACTATATCTAAACTACTTATTGTTCTTACAGTAGTTTTTGCACTTCCCCCACTACTTCTAAATGCTGCAAAGTCATGGGTTCCAACAAACTCTTTACTTGCCTCTATCATTAATAATATATCTAAATTTCTTCTAAAATGATAAACATAGTTTCTTCCGATGGCTGGTCTTTGCAATGTATTCAAAATTGTATAACTATATGTTTTTCCTTTACTATTAAATCTAGAATTAAAGCTTAACTCTACTTCCTCAGATTTTAGAATCACAATATCTTCAGGTAACCTACTATTTAAAACATTTTCAAATCTATTAGATGGTATCCTACTGTTAGTTAAAAAATTCCCTACAAATCCTCTTGCATGAACACCTGCATCCGTTCTGCTAGAACCTATAACTTTCGTACATTCACCAGTTATAATTCTAAGATTATCTTCTAATACCTGTTGAATAGTTATAGCATTATCTTGTATTTGCCATCCCGAATAATTTCTACCATCGTATTCAATTATAAGCTTAACATTCTTCATTCCTTCACATCCTGGCCTTATAATTTAATAAAACCTACTCCAAACAGAAAATATAACAAGTATACCAATAGCTAGCACTGCTATTCCATCCCTAGAATGCAATTTAAGTATCTTCATTCTAGTTCTACCGTCGCCACCTCTGTAGCATCTAGCTTCCATAGCCATAGCTAATTCATCAGCTCTCCTAAATGAACTTATAAATAATGGAACTAATACAGGTATTAGACTTTTAGCTCTTTGCAATAAATTTCCAGATTCAAAATCAGCCCCTCTTGCCATTTGAGCTTTCATAATTTTATCAGTTTCATCTATAAGTGTTGGAATAAATCTTAATGCTATTGTCATCATCATAGCCAATTCATGAGAGGATATTCCTATTTTTTTAAGAGGACTCATTAATTTTTCTAAGCCATCAGTAAGCTCTATAGGTGATGTAGTTAATGTAAGTAAAGATGTACCTATAATTAAAAATATTAATCGTAACACCATAAATCCAGCTATATTTAAACCTTCTCTATAAACTTTAATAATTCCGTATTTAAAAATCAAATTTTGTCCTGGTGTCATAAATATATTCATCAATGCAGTAATAATTAATAGTATAAAAATTGGTTTAAGTCCTCTATATATGTATCCAAGTTGGATCTTTGAAACCATTATAGTTATAGCAGTAAATACTAACACAAATATATAACCAAAGTATTGATTTATTAAAAATAAATCAATTATGTATATTATAGATAATATTATTTTAATTCTAGGATCTAACTTATGAACAAAAGAATTTGCTGGAACATATTGCCCAATTGTTATATCTTTAAGCATTTTCACCGCTCCTTAAAACCTTTAGAATTTCTTTTTTGGCCTCATCAACAGTAAAAATATTCTCAGATAAATTGAATCCTTTTTCATTTAATTTCCTTATTAAATAAGTTACCTGTGGAACTGCTAGGCCGACTCTTTCAAGTGTTTCTATTTCTTTAAATATATCACTAGGTTTACCATCTAAAATACATTTTCCTTTATTCATAACTAAAATTCTACTTGCAACCTTTGCTACATCTTCCATACTATGAGATACCAGTATAACTGTCATCTTATATTCCCTTTGAAGTTTTAAGGTTTGATTTAAAATATCATCTCTTCCTCTTGGATCAAGACCAGCAGTTGGTTCATCCAAAATTAAAACTTTTGGTTCCATAGCAACAACGCCTGCTATAGCTACTCGTCTTTTTTGACCACCACTTAACTCAAATGGAGACTTATCCTTAAAGGTTTCATAATCTAATCCAACCATTTTCATAGCTTTCTTTACTCTAATTCTAACTTCATCTTCGTTAAGCTTTAAATTGATAGGTCCATAGGCTATATCTTTTTCAATAGTTTCTTCAAATAGTTGATATTCAGGATACTGAAATACCAAACCAACTTTTTTTCTTATATCAGATAACTTAGTTGTTTTTAGTGTTATATCAAAATTATCTATAATTATCTTACCACTAGTAGGTTTTAATATCCCATTTATGTGTTGTATCAAAGTTGATTTTCCCGATCCCGTATGACCAATTAGTGCAACAAATTCACCATCGTTTATATTAATACTTATATTATCTAAAGCTTTCTTCTCAAAAGGTGTACCTGGCATGTAAATATGCGTTAAATTATCTATCTCAATCGACATAACTCATTCACCATCTCATCTATAGTTAATATATCACTTTTTATATCAATGCCATCTTTTCTTAACTCATATGCAAGTTCAGTCATTTGCGGAACATCAAGCCCTATTCTCTTCATGATTTCTACTTCCTTAAACACTTCTCTAGGCGAACCTTCCTTTATTACTTTTCCCTTATCCATAACCACTATTCTGTCAGCTCCAATTGCCTCTTCCATATAATGCGTTATAAGAATTATTGTCATATTATTACGATTATTTAAACTTTCTATCGTATTAATAACCTCACTTCTTCCAAATGGGTCAAGCATAGCTGTAGATTCATCGAATATTATACATTCAGGTTTCATAGCTAAAGTTCCAGCTATAGCAACCCTTTGTTTTTGTCCTCCAGATAATAGATGCGGTGCATGCTTTCTATAATCATACATATCTACCTTTTTAAGTGAATCATCAACTCTTTTTCTTATTTCGGTTGGTTCAACCCCTAAATTTTCTGGTCCAAAAGCGACATCTTCCTCAACAATAGTTGCAACTAACTGATTATCTGGATTTTGGAATACCATTCCTGCCTTATTTCTTATATTCCATACATTATTGGAATCTGAAGTATCTAATCCATCAACAATTACATTTCCACTTGTAGGTATCATAAGAGCATTTATATGCTTAGCTAGAGTTGATTTTCCAGATCCATTTCTACCTAGTATTACTAAGAATTCACCTTTTAAAACATTGATATTTATATCATCTAAAGCTAGAGTAAATGTTTTGTCTTCATTATTCTCATACTTATATGTAACATTTTTGCACTCCAACATGTTATCTTTCATAATAACACCTCAAAATTTAATAAAATGGGGACTAAGTTAGGTTTCTACTTAATCCCCTTTTTAGTTATACTAGTTCTAGTATAACTATTTCAGCTCCGTCGCCTCTTCTTGGACCCATCTTAAATATTCTAGTGTATCCACCATTTCTATCAGCATACTTAGGTGCTATTGTATCAAATAATTCTTTAACTACAGCTTCTTCTGTTACAAATGCAAGCACTTGTCTTCTAGCATGTAAATCTCCTCTTTTTGCAAGAGTAACCATTTTTTCTGCTAGGCTTCTTGTTTCTTTAGCTCTTGTATCAGTAGTTTCAATCTTACCGTATTTTAAGAGACTAGTAACAAGATTTCTTAACATTGCTTTTCTTTGGTCGGTTGGACGACCAAGTTTACGATATCCTGCCATGTACTTACCTCCTTACTCCTCACTTTGCTTTAATGATAATTCCAAAGCTTCAAGTTTTTGTTCAACTTCTTCAAGTGATTTTTTACCTAAATTTCTTACTTTCATCATATCTTCCATAGATCTCTCTGTTAATTCCTGAACTGTATTTATACCAGCTCTCTTTAAACAGTTATAACTTCTTACTGAAAGATCTAATTCTTCTATAGTCATTTCAAGTACTTTTTCTTTCTTATCTTCTTCTTTTTCAACCATAATTTCAACATCATCTGCATGATCTGTTAAAGTCATAAATAATTTAAAGTGCTCGATAAGAATTTTAGCGGATAAGCTTATAGCTTCTTCCGGTCTTATAGTACCATTAGTCCATATTTCAATAGTTAACTTATCATAGTCAGTTATTTGACCAACTCTTGTATTCTCAACACTAAAGTTAACTCTTTTTACTGGTGTATATATAGAATCTACTGAAATAGTTCCTATAGGCATATCTTCTCTCTTATTTCTATTCTGAGTAACATATCCTCTTCCTCTATTCACTTCAATTTCCATATACAACTTTCCATCACCATCAAGTGTTGCTATATGTAAATCCTTGTTAATGATTTCCACATCTTCATCGGTTTTTATATCTGCAGCAGTAACTTCTCCAGCTCCTTCTGCATCAATATAAATAGTCTTAGGACCATCACCGCTCATTTTTAAAGCTAAACACTTAATGTTTAATATGATTTCAGTTACATCTTCCTTAACCCCTTTTACAGTGGAAAATTCATGAAGTACACCTTCAATTTTAACGGAATTAGCGGCAATTCCTGGTAATGATGATAGTAGAATCCTCCTAAGTGAATTTCCCAAGGTAATTCCATATCCTCTTTCTAAAGGTTCAATAACGAACTTACCATAAGAACCATCTTCAGTAGATTCTACACATTCAATTTTTGGCTTTTCTATTTCTAACATCTATAACCCTCCTTTATTATAAAGTGGCAACCTATTTGAGGGCAACTGATTCTATATAAACTATTTGCTGTATAACTCAACTATTAGTGTTTCATTTACAGGAACATCTATATCTGATCTAGTTGGTTCAGCTACAACTTTTCCTTCGAAGTTTTCAGCATTTGAAGTAATCCAAGCTGGTAAAGCTTTTGGATTTTCAGCGAATGTCTTAAACTTTTCAGTTCCTCTGCTTTTTTCTGATACAGTTATTACATCATTAACACTTAGTTTATATGATGCTATATCCACCTTGTGACCATTTATTAAGAAATGACCATGATTAACTAATTGTCTAGCTTCATTTCTTGAGTTTCCGTAACCTAATCTATAAACTACATTATCAAGTCTTAATTCAAGAAGTCTTAATAAGTTTTCACCTGTTATTCCCTTTACTCTTTCAGACCTTTCATAATAAGTTCTGAATTGACCTTCAAGTACCCCGTATATTCTCTTAGCCTTTTGTTTCTCTCTTAATTGTAATCCATAGTTAGAAATTTTCTTTCTACCTTGTCCGTGCTGTCCTGGTGCATAGCCTCTTCTAGCAAATGCACATTTATCTGTAAAGCATCTATCTCCTTTAAGAAATAGTTTTAAACCTTCTCTTCTGCATAATCTGCAAACTGCTCCAGTATATCTTGCCATTAATTTACACCTCCTGTGCTAATATTAAACTCTTCTTCTTTTAGGTGGTCTACAACCATTATGAGGAATAGGAGTAACATCTTTTATTAATGTAACTTCTAATCCAGCTGCTTGAAGAGATCTTATAGCAGCTTCTCTACCTGATCCAGGTCCTTTTACATAAACATCAACACTTTTTAGTCCATGTTCCATAGCATTTTTTGCCGCTGCTTCTGCTGCCATTTGTGCAGCAAAAGGAGTACTCTTTCTTGATCCTCTGAAACCTAAACCACCTGCACTTGACCATGAAAGTGCATTACCAACGCTATCAGTTAATGTTACTATTGAATTGTTAAATGTTGATTTTATATGTGCACAACCGTGTTCAACATTTTTTTTCTCTTTTCTTCTTCTTGTTTTTTTACCTTTTTGAGCTGGCATTATCATCCCTCCTTATATATTACTTTTTCCTTTTAGCTCCGATTGCTCTTTTTGGGCCTTTTCTAGTTCTAGCATTTGTTTTTGTTTTTTGTCCTCTTACTGGAAGACCTCTTCTATGCCTTATACCTCTATAACATCCTATTTCAACTAATCTTTTAATGTTAAGAGCTACAACTCTTCTTAAATCACCTTCAACTTTGAAGTTTTTGTTAATGTAATCTCTTATCGCATTAACTTCTTCTTCACTTAAATCTTTAACTCTAGTATCAGGATTGATTCCTGTAGCATTTAATACTTCTTTTGACTTTGATAGTCCTATACCAAATATATATGTCAGACCTATCTCTACTCTTTTTTCTTTTGGTAGATCAACACCAGATATTCTTGCCATTAAAATTTACACCTCCCAGGTATTAATACACTAATTTTAAAACTCTTATTTCTTTTATATATAAAGTTTTAGGCAATAAAATACTTTTATTCTACTTTATTGGCAGCCGTCCTAAAACACATTTTAACAACAACTTAATTATTTTTCAACACGTTAGCCTTGTTTTTGTTTATGTTTAGGATTTTCGCAAATAATCATTACTCTTCCTTTTCTCTTGATTACTTTGCACTTTTCACACATAGGCTTAACTGATGGTCTTACTTTCATAGCTAACCCTCCTTATTTTTACTTAGCTCTCCAAGTTATTCTTCCTCTACTTAAATCGTACGGAGATAACTCAACTGTTACTTTATCACCAGGTAATATTCTTATAAAATTCATTCTTAATTTTCCTGAAATATGTGCTAATATTTTTTGACCACTTTCAAGTTCTACCTCAAACATAGTATTTGGCAGGGATTCTAAAACCGTTCCCTGCATTTCAATTACATCATCTTTTGACATAAGGTAATCAAACCTCCTTATTAGTGCCTAGTGACTGCAGAAACCTTCTTACCTGTAAATTACTTACTTCTACATTAGATATTAAGCTCTTCTTAATATCTTCCGCAACTGTTTCGGTAAACATTAAATGCTTTATTTTTTTCTTTTTAGGCTTTTGAACTTTTCTTAAATCACCATCACAAATATAAACATACTCTTTATCTATTATATCCATAATAATAAACTTTCTATCTGTATCTCTACCAGCCTTTGAATACACAACTGTACCCAAATAATTTTTATTCATCTGTTCACCCCTGTTGACTAAAAGTAAGTATTTCAGGTCCATTCTCTAAAATGGCTACAGTATTTTCATAATGTGCTGATAAGCTTCCGTCATCAGTAACCACTGTCCAATCATTTGATTGTACACTAACATAATATTTTCCACCATTAACCATAGGTTCTATGGCTAATACCATTCCATGAAGCAACTTGGGTCCTCTACCGGGTCTACCGAAGTTAGGTATTTCTGGTTCTTCATGCATATCTTTTCCGATTCCATGACCTACATAATCTCTAACAATAGAATATCCAAAACTTTCTGCATAAGTTTGAATAGCTGATGATATATCTGAGAGTCTATTACCTACAAGTGCTTTCTCAACACCTTTGAAAAAACTTTTTCTGGTTATATCTATAAGATTTTTTGCCTCATTAGATATTTTTCCAACTGGCAAGGTTCTTGCTGCATCACCTTGATATCCATTTAAAATAGCACCGCAATCTATACTTATTATATCGCCTTCATGCAATACTTTTTTTATAGATGGAATTCCATGGACAACTTCTTCATTTACAGATGCACATATTGAAGCTGGAAAACCATAGTATCCTTTAAACGATGGAACAGCACCATGCTTTCTTATAAATTCTTCAGCTATTTTATCCAAATCCGCAGTAGTCATTCCAGGTCTTATAACTTCTTCCATTTTCAACAGTGTCTCTTCTACAACTCTTCCAGATTGCCTCATATAGTCAATTTCACTATTGTTCTTAATTATTATCATAATAGATTATCTTCCCAAGATATCACAGATATTCTCAAATACAATATCTATATCTTGAGTACCATCTACAGCATATAGTACTTTTTTAGAATTATAATATTCTATTAATGGCTCGGTTTGTTTGTTATAAACATCTAATCTATCACTAACAGTTTCTTCACTATCATCTTTTCTCTGAATTATATCACTATTACACTCATTACATTTCCCAGCAATCTTAGGTGGATTAAATTTAATATGATAGCTGGCTCCACATTTTGGACATACTCTTCTTCCAGTCATTCTATCAAGAATGCTAGACTCAGGAACTTTAATAAGTAATGCACTATCAATTTTATTTCCCTTTTCATTAAGAAATAAATCTAAAGCTTCTGCCTGTTTCACTGTTCTTGGAAATCCATCAAGTAAAAATCCATTTTTACAATCATCATTTTCTAATCTATCCTTAACAATATCTATTGTTAATTCATCTGGTACCAACATTCCTTTATCAATATATCCTTGAGCTTTTAAACCTAGCTCTGTCTTCTCTGATATATTTTTTCTAAACATATCACCAGTTGATATATGTAGGATATTATATCTATTACTTATTTGTTTCGCTTGAGTTCCTTTTCCTGCTCCTGGAGGACCTAATAATACAATTTTCATATAATCATCTCCAAATATAATTACTCACTCAAGAAACCTTCATAGTGTTTCATTACTAATTGGGCTTCAATAGCTTTCATTGTCTCAATAGCAACTCCAACCATTATCAACATCCCGGTTCCAGTAAAATACAATCCCTGAAATTTAGTATGAGATTCAAGAATCATTGGTGCTACAGCTATGACTCCTGCAAAAGCTCCCCATAGTATAGAAACTTTATCTAGTACTCTTTCTATATATCTTGCAGTTTGCTCTCCAGGTCTAATACCAGGTACAAACCCTGAAGATTTGTGCATATTTTCAGCCATTTCATCCGGTTTAAGAGTTATTTGTGTATAAAACCAAGTGAAGAATATAATGAATATAAAGCTTACGACTCCATATTCCCAGCTATTCTCTCTAAAAATACTATATTTACCTGTCACAATAGCTTTATATATCCATGAATTTGGCCAAAACTGAACAATTATTATTGGGAACTTCATCACTGCCATAGCAAATATTATTGCTATAATAGCTGAAGCATTAATATTTAATGGAATATGAGATGATTGACCTTTAGGTGCTTTACCACTAACAGCTTTACCAGCATATTGAACTGGTATTCTTCGTTCGGCTAAACATGCTATAATAACAGCCAAAAATAACGCCACAATTATTATTATTAATACTGCTATCTGCACAATATCAACAGTATCTGTTTGCTTTAAAGTTGTAACTTGATAAATAATACTTGGAATTCTAGAAACGATATTTACAAACATTATTAAAGAAATTCCATTACCAATTCCCTTAACGGTGATCTGTTCTCCAAGCCACATCAAAAATACAGAAGCAGTTGTCAAAGTTAAAGCTATTAAAAACATGTTCAACTTCGATGTATCTCTAAGAGCTCCTTGGCTATTTATTATTGCATACATAGCAAAAGTTTGGAATGCAGCAAGAAATATTGAACCAACTCTAGTTAGCTTTTGTATTTTCTTTCTGCCTTCTTCACCCTCTTTTTGCATCTGCTCAAGAGATGGTATTGCAATTGTCAAAAGCTGTACAATAATAGATGCATTAATATATGGCATTACACCCATAGCAAATATACTAAAGTTGCTGAATGCTCCACCTGACATCAAGTCATAAAATCCAGCTAAAGAACCAGATTGTGATGATAAACTAACAAGCTTTGATGTATCAACTCCAGGAACCGGAATATATATACCTATTCTATAGATTATAACCAAAACCATTGTCCATAACAATCTTTTTCTTAAGTCTGGAGCTTTCCAGGCATTACGTAAGGTCGATAACAATTTATATCACCTCTACTTTTCCTCCAGCTGCTTCTATTTTTTCAGCTGCTACTTTTGAAAATTTATTTACTTTTACAGTTAATTTTTTTGTAATCTCTCCGTTACCAAGGATCTTAACACCATCATTAACTTTTCCTATTATTCCTCTTTCAAGTAGCACTTCTATTGTTACTTCTGTTCCATCTTCAAATACATTCAATCTATCTACATTTATACTAACTATATCTTTTGAAAATATATTTGTAAATCCTCTTTTAGGTAATCTTCTGTATAATGGCATTTGACCACCTTCGAATCCAGGTCTTACACCACCGCCAGATCTTGCTTTTTGGCCTTTTTCACCTTTACCAGCATTTCTTCCAAAACCAGAACCAGTACCTCTACCAATTCTCTTAGGTGCTTTTCTAGAACCTGCTGCTGGCTTTAACTCATGAAGTTTCATACCCTGCACCTCCTTGCTAATTTAAATTTCTTCAACTTCTAAAAGATAGTTAACTTTTTTTATCATACCTCTTATTTGAGGAGTATCTTCTTTTTCAACTTTTTTACCTATTTTACGTAATCCAAGAGCATTAACAGTAGCTATATGATCCTTTTTTCTACCAATTAAACTCTTTTGTAATGTTACTGAAAGTTTAGCCATGTTAAATCCTCCTATCCTAATATTTCTTCAACAGATTTACCTCTAAGCTCTGCAATATCTTCTACAGTTCTTAATCTTGATAATCCATTTATTGTAGCATTCACTAGGTTTCTTGCATTGTTAGTTCCTAATGACTTAGCTCTAACATCTTTCAATCCAGCAAGTTCAAGTACTGCTCTTGCTGGACCTCCAGCAATAACTCCCGTACCTTCATTAGCTGGCATTATAAGAACTTTACCTGTTCCAAATAAGCCTTCAATAGTATGAGGAACTGTAGTTCCAACCATTGCTACGTGTACAATATTCTTCTTAGCGTCTTCAATTCCTTTTCTTATAGCTTCAGGTATTTCAACAGACTTACCTGTTCCTACTCCTACATGGCCATTTTCATCTCCAACTACTACTAATACGCTGAATCTAAAATTTCTTCCGCCCTTTACAACCTTAGCAACTCTATTTATAAATACAACTTTTTCTTTAAGTTCTAATGTACTAGGATCGATTCTCATTTATTTCCCTCCTTCTCTAGAATTCTAAACCAGCAGTTCTCGCTCCTTCTGCAAGTTCCTGTACTCTTCCATGATATACAAATCCGCCTCTATCGAAAACTACTTCTTTTATTCCTTTTTCTATAGCTTTCTTTGCAATGATTTCACCAACAAGTCTTGCCGCTTCTTTATTACTTCCTATTTTGCTTGAGAAATCTTTATCTTTAGTTGAAGCTGCAGTAATAGTATTTCCTGCTATATCATCAATTAATTGAACATATATGTTTTTTTCACTTCTGAAAACTGCAAGTCTTGGCCTTTCAGTCGTACCAAAAATCTTTTTACGTACTCTCCTATGACGTTTACTTCTAGCTTCACTTCTATCCTGCTTTTTAAACATACATTCCCACTCCTTTCTAAGTTACTTACCTGTTTTACCTTCCTTACGTCTTACATGCTCATCAATATACTTGATTCCTTTTCCTTTGTAAGGTTCAGGTTTTCTCCATTTTCTTATATCAGCCGCTACAGATCCTACCAATTCCTTATCTATACCTTTTACTATTATCTTGTTAGCATCAGGTGTTTCAAATTGTACACCTTCCATAGCATCTATTTCAACTGGATGTGAATATCCAAGGCTTAATACTAATTTTTTACCTTTTAATTGTGCTCTATAACCTACACCTACTAATTCAAGTGTTTTAGAAAAGCCTTCTGTTACACCTACAACCATATTGTGCACTAATGCTCTTGTCAATCCATGAAGAGCTCTATGATTTTTATCATCACTAGGTCTAGTAACAAGTACATTACTATCTTCTACAGCTATTTTAATATCTTTATGCATAGTCTTAACAAGTTGACCTTTTGAACCTTTAACAGTAACAACGTTGTCTGGTGTTACTGAAACAGTTACACCATTTGGTATTACTACAGGCAATCTTCCTATTCTTGACATAATTACACCTCCTGTTCATCTAACTACCAGATATAGCAGATAACTTCTCCACCTAATCCTAGTTTTCTAGCTTCTTTGTCAGTAACTATACCTTTAGAAGTTGATATTACCGCAATCCCTAATCCATTTAGTACCTTTGGAGTTTCTTCTTTTCTACAATAAACTCTAAGACCAGGTTTTGATATTCTTCTAAGTCCAGTTACAACTCTCACCTTGTTCTGACCATATTTCATGCCAAGTCTTAGCATTGGTACTGAACCGTCATTGTATTCCTCTATGTTCTTTATATATCCTTCTTGAAGCATTATATTTACTATTGCTTTCTTTATATTTGAAGAAGGTACTTCTACTACTTCGTGTTTAACTACGTTTGCATTTCTTATACGCGTTAGCAAATCCGCAATTGGGTCTGTCATAACCATGATTTATGCCTCCTTTCATTCAATAACAATTACCAACTTGCTTTTCTACAACCAGGTATTTCACCTTTGTAAGCAAGTTCTCTAAAACATATACGACAAATACCATACTTTTTTAATACTGCATGTGGTCTTCCACATATTCTGCATCTTGTGTAAGCTCTAGTTGAAAACTTAGGTTCTTTTTTCCACTTTTCGATCATTGCCTTACGTGCCACGTTATTACCTCCTTATTATTGAGCAAATGGCATACCAAGGAATCTCAATAACTCTCTTGCTTCCTCGTCACTTTTTGCTGTAGTAACAAATATTATATCCATACCTCTAATTTTGTCTATCTTATCATACTCAACTTCCGGGAATATTAACTGTTCCTTAATTCCTAAGGCATAATTTCCTCTTCCGTCAAAAGATTTACTTGAAATTCCTCTGAAGTCTCTAACTCTAGGTAGTGCTACATTCATAAGCTTATCAGCAAATTCATACATTTGTTGCTTTCTTAAAGTAACCTTACAACCAATTGGCATATTTTCTCTAATCTTAAAGTTTGCAATTGACTTTTTAGCTCTAGTCAAAATTGGCTTTTGACCTGTTATTAATTGCAAATCACCTGTAGCAGATTCTAAAACTTTAGAATTTTCTTTAGCTTCTCCTACACCCATGTTAATAACTATTTTTTCCAGCTTTGGTATTTCCATAACATTTTTATATTCGAACTTTTCCACTAGTGCTGGAATAACTTCTTTTTCATACTTATCTTTTAGTCTTGCAGCCATTCATTAGTCCTCCTTTCAAAATCTAAAGTGTTTCTCCACACTTCTTGCACACTCTTACCTTTGTTCCATCATCTAACAATTTATTGCTTATTCTTGTAGCTGATTTACATTTTGTACAATAAAGCATAACTTTTGAGCTATTAATTGCAGCTTCTCTATTTATTATTCCGCCTTGAACATTTGTTTTACTTGGTTTTTGATGTTTAGTAATAACATTTACATCTTTAACTAATACAGTTGATTTCTTAGGATAAACGGCTAAAACTTCTCCTATTTTTCCTTTATCTTTACCTGAAATAACAACAACTGTGTCTTTTTTTCTAACGTGAATTTTACTTGATGCCATCTAAAGCAACCTCCTATCTTATAGAACTTCAGGTGCTAGTGATAAAATTTTATTAAACTCTTTATCTCTTAACTCCCTAGCAACAGGTCCAAAGATACGAGTTCCTCTTGGCTGCTTATCATCTTTTATTACTACAGCCGCATTTTCATCAAATCTTATATATGAACCATCTGCTCTTCTCAATCCTTTAACTGTTCTAACTATTACTGCTCTAACAACTTCACCTTTTTTAACAACACCGCCTGGTGTTGCACTTTTAACGCTAGCAACTATTATATCGCCAATATTTCCCCATTTTCTTTTGGATCCACCTAATACTCTTATGCACATAATCTCTTTTGCTCCAGAATTATCTGCAATCTTTAATACAGTCTGCTGTTGTATCATCTAAATACCCTCCTTTCAATTAAAAAGACTATTTAGCCTTTTCAACTACTTCCACAAGTCTCCATCTCTTGTCTTTTGACAACGGTCTTGTTTCCATTATTAATACTTTATCATTAAATTTAGCTTCATTATTTTCATCATGTGCTTTGAACTTAGTAGTTCTGTTAATTGTCTTACCATATAAAGGATGAC
Source organism: Clostridium arbusti SL206 (assembly GCF_000246895.1). Lineage (GTDB taxonomy): Bacteria > Bacillota > Clostridia > Clostridiales > Clostridiaceae > Clostridium_I > Clostridium_I arbusti. The sequence goes on from NZ_BAEV01000054.1 coordinate 20,169, forward strand.
GAACTTTAGTCTCCACAGCAACTACAACAGTTTTATCCATTTTATCTGAAACAACTTTACCGATTCTTGTCTTTCTATTTCCTCTTTCCACAGGATAACCTCCTTTCAGCTTTACTGTTCAAACGCCCTTAGTTCTTCTTCTCTAAGGATGGTTTTAATCTGGGCTATAGATTTTTTAACTTCTCTTATTCTCATAGGGTTTTCAAGCTGACCTGTAGCCAATTGAAACCTAAGTCTAAATAATTCTGCCTTCAAATCAAGTAATTGAGTTTGTAAATTTTGAGGAGTTTCTTCTCTTAATTCTTTAGCCTTCATTAATTTCACCACCCATTTCCTCAAAGTCTTTTCTTGTAACAAATTTAGTAGTTATAGGAAGTTTGTGTGAAGCAAGCCTCATAGCTTCTCTTGCTTGTGCTTCTGTTACTCCTGATATTTCAAATAATACTCTACCTGGTTTAACTACTGCAACCCAATATTCTGGTGAACCTTTACCGGAACCCATACGAGTTTCAGCTGGTTTTTCAGTAACTGGCTTATCTGGGAAAATCTTTATCCAAAGTTTTCCTCCTCTTTTAACATATCTATTTATAGCTACTCTGGCAGCTTCAATTTGATTACTTGTTATCCAACCACATTCTGTAGCCTGCAAACCATAATCACCATAAGCAATAAAGTTACCTCTTGTTGCTTTACCTTTCATTCTGCCACGTTGCACTTTACGACGTTTAACTCTTTTAGGCATTAACATATCGTATTTCCTCCTTCCTTACGCGTTTGCTTCTTCCCTTTTCTCAATCTTTTTTGTAGGAAGAACTTCACCTCTATATACCCATACCTTTACACCAATTTTTCCGTATGTAGTATCTGCTTCTGCGAAACCATAATCTATATCAGCTCTTAAAGTCTGAAGTGGAATTGTTCCTTCATGATATTGTTCTGTTCTTGCTATTTCAGCACCAGCAAGTCTACCTGCACATGAAGTTTTAACACCTTTCACTCCAAATCTCATAGCTCTTTGAATAGTTTGCTTCATAGCTCTTCTAAAAGAAATTCTTCTTTCTAATTGTGATGCCACATTTTCACCCATAAGTTGTGCATCACTATCTGCATTTTTAACTTCTACAATATTAATTAAAATATTTTTGTCAGAAATTAAATTCTTAGTTTCTTTTTTTAAAGCTTCAATACCTTGACCGCCTTTTCCTATAACCATACCTGGTTTAGCAGTATATATATTTAACTTTATCCTTTTTGCAGCTCTTTCAATTTCAACTTTTGAAATGCCTGCATTATGAAGCTTCTTAGTAACAAATTTTCTAATCTTGTTATCTTCAACTAAATAATCTGCAAAATTTTTACTATCAGCATACCATTTAGCATTCCAATCTTTTATTACGCCGACTCTTAGGCCATGCGGATTAACTTTTTGTCCCAAAGTATTTCCCTCCTTTTTATGCTCTTTCTTTTACAACTAGAGTAACATGACTAGTTCTTTTTTTAATTTTAAATGCTCTTCCTTGTGCATGTGGTCTAAATCTTTTTAATGTTGGACCTTGACCAGTAAATGCATCGGCAACATATAATCTATTTACATCTAAATTTAAATTATTTTCTGCATTTGCAACCGCTGATTTCAAAACCTTACTTACAACATCCGCTGCATCCTTTGGAGTGTATTGTAATATAGCGAAAGCTTCATTTACATTTTTTCCTCTTATTAAATCAAGAACAATGCCCATCTTCATTGAAGACATTCTTACATATTTGGCTATAGATCTAGCTTCCATTAATGATTACCTCCCTTCTACACTATTTAAGTGCTGATGACTTTTCAGTGTTATTTCCGTGTCCCTTGAAAGTTCTTGTTAAAACAAATTCTCCCAATTTGTGTCCAACCATATCTTCACTTACATATACTGGAACATGTTTTCTGCCATCATGAACAGCTATAGTATGACCTACCATTTGTGGGAAAATTGTTGAACTTCTTGACCAAGTCTTTATAACCTTCTTTTCACCACTTTTATTCATTTCATTGATTCTCTTTAAAAGTACTTCTTGCACAAAAGGTCCTTTTTTTACTGATCTACTCATCTTATTGGCCTCCCTTCATATAACCTATATTACAATCAGAAGAGAATGAAATTCTCTTCTAACTACTTACTTTTTCTAGCCTTAACAATAAGTCTATCTGAGTATTTCCTATTTTTTCTTGTTTTATAACCAAGTGCCGGTTTACCCCATGGAGTAAGTGGTCCTGGATGTCCTACTGGTGATTTACCTTCACCACCACCATGTGGATGGTCATTAGGATTCATAACAGAACCTCTAACTGTTGGTCTAACTCCCATATGTCTCTTTCTTCCAGCTTTACCTATATTAACAATCTCGTGTGTTAAGTTAGAAACCGTTCCAATAGTAGCTTTACACTCTATTCTTACATATCTCATCTCTCCACTTGGAAGTCTTAAAGTAGCATACTCTCCCTCTTTAGCCATAAGCTGTGCACTTGCTCCAGCAGATCTAACTAATTGAGCACCTTTTCCTACTGATAATTCAACATTATGAACTATAGTACCAACTGGTATATTCTTAAGTGGTAATGTATTTCCTACTTTTATATCCGATTCCGGTCCCGATACAACTACATCTCCAACTTTTAATCCAACGGGAGCAATTATGTATCTCTTTTCACCATCAATATAGGAAACAAGAGCTATAAATGCAGATCTATTAGGATCATATTCTATTGTTGCCACTTTTGCTGGTATATTATCCTTATTTCTCTTGAAATCTATTAATCTGTATTTTTGTTTAGCTCCTCCGCCAATATGACGAACAGTTATTTTACCTTGTGCATTTCTTCCGCCTTTTCTTTTCTTATCTACAAGAAGTGATTTCTCTGGCACATTTGTTGTTATTTCCTCAAATGTACACACAGTCATTTCTCTTCTTGAAGGGGAAGTAGGGTTAAATCCTCTAACTGCCATTATTTTTCTCCTCCTTTTTTTCGCTTATCTGGCTATCAGCCAATAAGAGCTCTTATCAAACTATTTTAATCCTTCGAAAAACTCAATTGACTTGCTCTCACCTGTAAGCTTTACAACTGCCTTTTTATAATCGGCTCTCTTACCAATGTGAACTCCAACCCTTTTTGTCTTTCCCATTATATTAGCTGTTTTTACATCTTCAACTTTAACATCAAAAACTTCTTCAACAGCCTTTTTGATTTGGCATTTGTTTGCATTTACGTCAACAATAAAGGTGTATTTTTTATCTGACATTTCAGCCATACTTTTTTCAGTTATTACTGGCTTTCTTATAATATCATGGCTAGTTAAATTCATTATGCATACACCTCCTCAATTTTTGACACAGCATCCTTAGTTATTATGAAATTATCATATTTCAAAATATCATAAACATTTAGGTTATTAGCTGGGATAACTGAAATTCCCTCGATGTTTCTAACTGATTTATACACATTCTCATTTGACTCTGCTACAACTATTAAAGCCTTCTTTGAATCAAATGCATTTAGCATCTTAATCATTTCTTTCGTCTTTGGAACTTCTAATTCTAATCCCTCTAACACAATAATTTCATTTTCTGCTACTTTGCTGCTTAAAGCTGATTTCATAGCAACTCTTCTCATTGATTTTGGAACCGATATTCTATAATCTCTTGGCTTTGGCGCAAAAACAATACCACCATGTATCCATTGTGGAGATCTTATTGATCCTTGTCTTGCTCTACCAGTTCCTTTTTGTCTCCAAGGTTTAATTCCACCTCCGGAAACCTCTGATCTAGTTTTAGCACTTTGATTTCCTTGTCTCTTGTTTGCAAGCTGTGCAACTACAACTTGATGTAAAGCATCAGTATTTACTTCCGCTCCAAAAATATTAGTTGATAATTCAATATCTCCAACTTTTTTTCCTTCTTGATTAAATAATCCTACTGTAGGCATTCTGTATCCTCCTTTCTAAGAAAATTAGGCTTTAATAGAGTTTCTTATTACAATAAAGCCCTTGTTTGGGCCAGGTACTCCACCTTTAATTAATATTACATTTTTCTCAGGAATCACCTTTGCCACTTCTAAGTTTAGTACTGTTGTATTAACATGGCCCATATGTCCTGGCAATCTTTTATTCTTAAATGTTCTTGATGGATCTGATGAAGCTCCCATTGAACCAACTGCTCTGTGGAATTTTGATCCATGACTCATTGGTCCTCTGTGTGCGTTCCATCTTTTTATTGTACCTTGGAATCCCTTACCTTTAGAAACTCCTGATACATCTACTTTTTCTCCTGCTGTAAAAGTATCAACTTTTATTTCAGCACCTAATTCATAAGCACTTGTATCTTCTAATCTAAACTCTTTTATAAATTTTTTAGCAGATACTCCAGCCTTATCAAAATGTCCTTTTAATGGCTTATTAATTAGTTTTTCTCTTGTATCATAAAAAGCAACCTGTATTGCTTCATATCCATCATTTTCTATTGTCTTTTTTTGTAAAACCGCACAAGGTCCTGCCTCTATAACAGTTACAGGAACTATTTTCCCTGCTTCATTGAATATTTGAGTCATACCGAGTTTCTTACCTAGTATAGCTTTTTTCATATTTGGCACCTCCTCGACACATTAGTGGATCGCATAACGATCATAACGGTCAAAAATATTTTTATAATTTTATTTCGATATCAACACCAGCTGGTAGATCTAATCTCATTAAAGCATCTACAGTTTTTGGTGATGGGCTTAATATATCTATAAGTCTTTTATGTGTTCTAATTTCAAATTGTTCTCTTGCATCTTTATATTTATGTGGAGCTCTTAATATTGTAACTACATCTTTTTCTGTTGGTAATGGTACTGGACCTGCCACCTTTGCTCCTGTTGATTTAGCAGTTTCAACTATCTTTTCAGCTGATTGATCAAGTATTGTATGATCAAAAGCCTTTAATCTAATTCTTATTTTTTGTTTTGCCATTTCATTTCCCTCCTTTTCATCGCACGCTCAGCTTCTTACGTACAACAGCGGACGTTCTATAAACTGTTCCACGTGTTGCATATTTTATATGTAACACACTGAATATATACTACCCGTCGCCCGGTTCAAGACCGCGACATGCTCAGTAAGAATTCCCCGTAAGCCCGGCTACCTCTTACCTCATCACTGTTTTCACATAACAACTCTTATATTATACAACTAAAATCAAGTTTTGACAAGTATTTTTTATTTTTTATAGTTTAATATAAATTATTCACATATACTACTTTGTAAAATCATGATTTTACAAAAAATAAAGGGAGAAGAGCGTCCTCTTCTCCCTTTTAAATAAAGCTTTATTTATTTATATATTTGTTATAACAAAATCTTAATTTTCAGTCTGTAAATCACAAATACTTCTTAGACTATTTAACGATAGAAGTAACAACACCTGAACCAACTGTTCTTCCGCCTTCTCTTATAGCAAA
>NZ_BAEV01000053.1 GCF_000246895.1 Clostridium arbusti SL206
GTAAGCCATGCATTTGCAGTTCTAAAAATTCAGATGGGGTAAAAGAACTCCCCACCTGAATTAAGAACTTGCTTCAATCATTCTCTTAAAAAATTTCTTACAAGTACATTAAATTTCTTTACATATCCATTAAATAAAATATTTTCTTTTATCAATACAGAGGAAATATCCTTTATATTATTAGCCTTTAAAATGTATGCCTCAGGATTATATCTTCGTAGTGCATTTACTATTTCACTTATTCTGGAACTTAGCAATTTATGTACATTTGTTAAAACTATTAAATTACTATTGTATATACCATCCATTAATAAGTTACCCATATTTTTAATATAAACTTTAAATGTAACTGAATCAATAATATTAAAAACATCTGTGACTTTACACAAATGTCTCAATTTCCTTTCATTAATAATATTTATAAGTTCCTGTAGTTTTTTACTTCCATTGTGCTCTATTATTATCCTATGAGGTTTATTAGACTTAATTATTTCCTCTATAAAACCAGATGTTATCAAGTTTGTTACATCCAGTTTTTTAATTAATACTTCTTTCTTAATTTGAAACCTTTTATCTATAACATTTTGTCCCTTTTCACACTGTACTATTATGACCAGCTCATCTTCCACCAAAGTATTTTCAAGAAGAGCATTAATAAATGTAGTTTTTCCACAACCTAAAAATCCAGTTACGATTTCAATATTTGTCCTTAAAATCATATTATTTCTCCTTAGGGCATGTGGAAATAAATAATTAGTCAGTATACTAGTCTATTTATTTTCACATGCCTAATACTATTTTAAAAATAAATTCTTAATATTTTCTTTATTTAAATTGCTGCCAATTATGCACAATCTCCCCGTATAATCTGGAGTAGTGCTTACAACTTTGATTTCATTTGGAACATAGTCAAACTGTATCCATTGACTTTCATCTACTTCTACTATTCCCTTTGCTCTTAAAACTGTACCATAATCTTTGTTATCTCCTATAAGTTGCAATTTATTAATTAAACTTTGTTTATTAAATATCTTTGGTGTTTCAATACCCCAAGTACTGAAACTTTCATCTGCATGGTGATCATGATGATGAGCTTCTTTGTGCCTCATTAAACCTGATATACCTTGTGGTTTTTTTATTAGATTAACTTGTTCTTCTATAGGAATTTTTCTACTCTGCTTCGCTATTTCTATAATCTTTTGTGAAGATAATTTATTCCATGGAGTTGTTGTAATAACGGATTTACTATTTATTTTACTTATATCAGCCATAACCTCTTCAATCTGCTTACTTTCAGCATCCTGTGTGCGACTTAATATTATTGTATTAGAATTAACTATCTGATTTCTGTAAAATTCATCGAAATTAGATATATACATCTTGTACTTTAATACATCTACTACTGTTATAATCATATTTAACGTAATCTTATTTTTTAAATCGGAAACTCTCAGTGTTTTTAATATTTCTGACAACTTACCAACACCTGAGGGCTCAATGATAATTCTATCTGGTTTAAACTTATCTATTACTTCTTCCACAGCTTGTTTAAAATCCTGATTTATTGTACAGCATATGCAGCCAGCGGTAATTTCTTTAACTTCCATATTTGATTTTCTCAGTATACTTCCATCAATACCTACTTCTCCAAATTCATTTTCGATAATGACAACCTTCTCATTACTTAATCTTTCATCAATAAGCTTTTTTATTAATGTAGTCTTACCTGACCCAAGAAATCCAGAAAAAATATCTACCCTTGTACTCATATTACTTTACCTGCCTTTCCATCTTAATCATTAAAATTTTATATTTATATATCAACATCAATGTATAAATATGTAAATAGAAAATCAATTACATTCACGGCTATATATTGACTTCCATTATTAATTTTAAAAACTTTATTAAATAAACTTCAGTTCATTGTCAATAAATATTAAAAACAATAAAATTACTTTTAAACTATCTACACCCCTGGCGTTGGTGTTGATGAACCCCCTGTTGATCCTTTTAAGTATATATAAGGATTACTAGGTTTTATCATTGCCTTTACCTTTGTAACCTTAATTACTGGTATCGTCTTGTTATCCGTATCATTCTTATCAAAATTAGGCATAACATCTATAACTCCAGTAATCTCTACCCACTGATCATTTTGAAGCTTAGAATTATCCATCTTAACAGCAAGTCCAACTAGCTCTGCATCTGCTGCACAGCATATTATAAGCATCCTTCCTAGTACAAAGGTATCCTTTGGAAAGCTTCCATCCTTGTATACAAATCCTCCAAGAGTTATATTTTTCCCCTTATATTTTTTGCCATTGTACATTATTTCATTTACCACATCAGAATAATTTTGTTCATTTGGCTTTATTAAATTGCCTTTAAGCCCACTAATACTACTTTCCTCTAACTTTGAAGCAGCTGGGGTAGTAGTACTGCTTTTACTACTCTCTACAGTATATCCATTAGTAGAATATCCCTTTTGTGCAGCTATATCTCCGTTGAGTCCCTGAGGATTTACTATGCATACCAGCACTAAGGGTAACAAAAATATTGTAGATGCCGCTTTTACGTTACCACCTCTAACTTTGAATATCTTTTTTACCTGTAATAGAGCTAGTATTATAAATATAAAAAGAGAGAAATATATATATATAGTCATCCTTGGATGAATAAATAAGTAAAGTTTTTTAGTGGAAATAAGATAATACATATAATAAGTAAATCCCACCAGTATTATAAACCACTTTAGTTCCTTGAAATTTATTTTAAACACATAACGCGCCCCCTAAGCCAAATTCAAATAATAAATTCAAAAATCTCTACAATCGGAGACCTATTAAGTTTATAACTATTCCTATGGTGAAACATATTATAAATATAAGTGCTATTAATTTAATGATAAATTTAGGCTTAAAAGCTTGAGTCATCATAAGAGTGTTCTTTATATCAACCATTGGTCCAAATATTAGAAAGGCCATTATGGATCCACTGGTAAACTGACCTACAAAGGTTCTCGCAATAAAGGCATCTGTTTCTGAACAAACAGAAAGCAAAAATGCTAGAGCTATCATTACCAATATGGAAGTTACACTGTTATTACCTATGGTAAGCATATATTTTCTTGGCAGTGCTACCTGCATTAAAGAAGAAAGAAAAGCTCCTGCTATAACGAATTTTCCTACATCCTTAAGTTCTGCACTGGTATGGTCAAGTATTTCTACCATGGATCCCGTAAATGTAACCTTTTCTCCTGGCCTACGCTTATGGTTACGTCCACAGGAGCACTGCGCGTCGTCGTCATATCTGTCATAGGTTTCAACCACACTGTAATAGTGTGGTTGCAATTTTTTATTAGATTTGTTTAGGGTATATATCCATCTATTACAAAGATTTTGTCTGGTCACTCTTCTATTTGTTTTAGCATTCTCTGCTGGCTCCAATTTACTGACTATAAATCCAATTAGCATAGCACTAAAAGCTCCAATTCCCCCTCTTAATAACACCATATGGGAACTATTTAAAAAAGCATAATAAGTGGAAACCAGTACTACAGGATTTATTATTGGAACGGAAAGCATAAAGGTGACACCTATGTACATTGGCATTCCCTTTTTTAATAGTCGCCTTACTATGGGAACTATAGCGCAATCGCATACTGGAAACACTATTCCTACGATACCTGCAATAAAAATTCCAACTACTTTATTTTTAGGAATTATCTTGGCTATAGTCTCTTCAGATATGAATACTTGAATTAAAGAAGATATAAATACACCGATTATTATGAAAGGTATTGCCTCTAAAATTATGCTTAGAAATATGGTAGTAAAACTTTGAAGCAATTCATTTTGGAGTATTAAATTAAGTTGACTCTTCAGCGAGAATAGAATTAGTAACAACAAAAATATGATAGGCATTAATATTATTAGTATGGTAGTGTCAGTTCCTCTACTTTCTCTTCTCTCTAACAAATTTTCTCACCTCATTTTAAATTACTGGCTACTAAAAATTGTCACAACCTATGAGATCTTTTTAATCTTAATTATACCTTCACAGGTAGCTACAATTTTTCTCAGGCAGCCTATGTTAATTAGTTTTTTTCCTATATATTATGTATATAGAAAATTGAGATGAAATATTACTAAGTTAATATAGAAAAATGGACAACATGCTAAGAGTATATCCTTTTTAATATGTCTTAGCCCCAAGCATTCACATAAAATTCACATAAACATTTGATAATTCAAGTACAATTATCGTATTATAATAAATCATGAATCAACATAATACGATTATTTAAGGTGATATAAATGAAAAAGGTATTAATAGTTATTATATTATTTACTTTAATAATGAATATATTTATTTTATATTTCTATTTGTATTAAATACATATGTAGAATTTTTTTCACATAAAGAGAGGGATGGAAAAATAGTATGAGGCGAATTTTATTAATAGGAACTATAGCGTTAATAATAATCTTTACTTTTTCTGCCTGTGGTAGCTTAGCTGATATAGGTAGTGCATTTGCACACAATTTATCCTCTAACAAAAGCACAGCCACTAAAAAAGATACTCTAACGACAAATAGTACTGGTGAATCAAATTCTAAAAAGGAGAAGAAGAATGTAACTACCCCAACGCCTGCAAGAGATGTCCTTAAGTCAGGAGATAAAGGCGATGATGTAAAGAATATTCAAAAAAGGCTTACTAAGTTTGGTTATACAGTAGATGAAGATGGAAATTTTGGAGAGCAGACAGTATATGCTGTAATGGATTTTCAACATAGGCATGGTCTTACCACTGATGGAATAGTGCAAGGTTCTACATTAACAGATTTAAAAAATGATCCTACAGCGGATGTAATGTATCAACCTACAGCACAGGTAGTGTCTAATTCCAATGCTGCAAATGTTGAAAGTATAGTAAATCAGGTAGATATTCAAAGCTATACTAATTATTACATTATGGTAAATACAGCAGAACAAATGGTATATATCTTTAATGGTACAAATCGTAATTGGAAATTAATAAATTCATTTCAGTGTGCATCGGGAACAGGAGGTACACCAACAGTTTCAGGACACTTTTTTGTAGGAATTAAAGGTTCTCAATTTAAATCAGGACAAGCTATACTTAAGTATTATACTCAAATTCAAGGTAATTATTTATTCCACAGTGTTTTATTCGATAAAAATGGTAATTTATTAGACGGTACCTTAGGAAAATCTGCTTCTCATGGTTGCGTGAGGTTGGCTCTTGAAAATGCAAAATATATTTATGATAATGTACCCATAGGTTCTGGCATATGGATAAAATAAAACTAAAGGAGCCGCTCTTAGCAGCCCCTTTTTAATTCAAACACAACATCCTATGCACTTGAGGAATTATTCTAGGATTTAGCCCTCTATTTTTGCACTGATCAAAGGCAAGTTTCAATTTTTCAGAACTTATAAGCATTTTATCCCCATCCATCATAGGCTGAATGTACACATTCACCTTATGCTTATAAGGCTCTACCACCTTTAGATAATTATTGAATTCTTCTAGGCTAAAATTATTATCTAGCACTATTTTCACATAGGTGGCTATATTATTTTCCATGCATTCCTTTAAAAATATACTGTGCTTTTGTATCAAGTTTTCCCTATTCTCCAAATAGCTTGCCAGTTTTAAATCCATAGAAACAATATCTACATATTCTGCTATGCAGTGAAGCTCTTTCTGTAAAGTTCCATTAGTTTCAAGAAATATTTTAGTATTTCTAATCTTCTTAAACTCTGGTAAAAATTCCTCTAAAAATTTTATGTTAATTAAAGGTTCTCCACCTGTAAGACTAATAGAATGAACATTTTTTTCTGGATCTAGCTCCTCTATAGCCTCTATAAGTTCCAATGATTCCAAAGGATTTTTAAGTACCTTATACTCCTTTGAATCCCAATTTTTATAGAGCTTTAATTCTTCACATTTTTCTATATCCGTATCACAGTAATTGCATTTTATATTGCAGCCTATAAACCTTACAAATATCTGCTCATAGCCTACATATTCTGCTTCACCTTGTATGGATTTAAATATTTCCTTTACATACGCACTTTGTGGCATGAGTTCCCCCTCCTTGTTTGCAATAGCCTTTTAACCTGACTAACTTGGTGTAAGTCTCCCACGCACTCTGTGAAAGTGACTCATACCAAATTAAAATTTGGGCTCTCTACTTGCACTCTGTGAAAGCGATTCACACAAAATCAAAAAGAAGATTTTGGTTCTCTGCTTGCACTCTGCGAAAGTGATTCGCACCAAATTAAAATTTGGGATCTCTACTTTTCTTCAAGTGGGAGTCCAACGCCAAGTAAGCCATGCATTCGCAGTTCTAAAATTCAGATGGGGTAAAAGAATCCCCACCTGAATTAAGAACTTGCTTCAATTTCAATTATTTATCCTTAGTAACAGTGACCCAAGAATCTGGATTTTCAAAGACCTTTATAAAGCTAAGTTCTAAGCCTTCATCTAATTTATCTTCAATCTTCTCATATATAACTCTTCCTATATTTTCTGCTGTAGGAGGCAATTCTTTGAACTCTTCCAACTCATTTAAAAATTTATGATCAAATTCATCACAAATACCCTTTAATTCTTTCTTTAGAATTGTGAAATCAAATAACATACCATTTTCTAATTTATTGCCCTTTACTCCTGCTTCCACAAACCAAGTATGCCCATGTATATTTCTACACTTACCCTTATATTCTGGAATAAAATGTGCTGCATCAAATTTCACTTTTTTAACTACTTCATAATTAAACATAAATAATCCCCCTATATCTCATTTATTTCAAACTATATGATTATATATTTTAGGCTAATTCCTTTAAATCTCTAACAGTAAAATAACTAGGGCCATCTCCCTAGTTATTTTATTGATTTTAATCTTGCTATATCAGCATAATTATTTGCCGTTACTATTTCAACTGTTGACAAATCTTTTCTAAGACCTTCCACATCGCCTTTTATATGTATTATATCATTGGCCATTTTATCATGCTCAGCTTTATTTATTTGCGCTGAATGTTCAAGAGCTCTCACTATTTCATAAGTTTCGTCAAGTTTACTAGCTATTTTATTTTGCCCCTGGTCTAAACTCTTTAATATTTCTAAAATTTCTTTTTCCATCATTTCACCACCCATTGTATATAGCGTTTGCTTAATTCTATCCAATTATTAATTATAATATTACATATATGTTGCAATAAATTATATTCATTATAAAATTGCTGATTTGTATAAGACACATTCAAATAAATAACTAGTCAGTATGCTAATCTACTCACTCTTATATCTTCACTAATATTAATATTATATACTGATTCGTAGAAATATACCATGAATAAATATATCCTTATTCATCCTTTTTAACTAACCTACTTATCTAAAAGAAATAACTCAGAAAAACAGGGTGCCTAAACACCCTATTCTTATTTAAAATATTCCACAGCTTCTTTTGCCCACAGTGAATTCTTCAAAATAGCCCGGCCAACACCTATAAGGTCTGCTGCTCCTTTATCAAGTAACTTCTCTGCTTGCTCAGCTGTAGTAATTCCTCCTGTTAAAATGACTGGAATATTTACGGCCTCTTTTATTGGCTTACAAGTATCAGAAAAATATCCAGGTTCTGTAGAATTTGGATTCGTATATCTGCATATGCCACCTGAAATATCAAGAATATCAACTCCTGCTTTTTCAAACTCCTTTGCAGCAATTATGCTATCTTCTACAGTGCTTCCCCCTTCTGTATAATCTCCTGCACCAAGGCGAAGTAGTATTGGAAAGTCCTCTCCTACAGCTTCACGAATTGCCTTTATAACCTCTAAATGTATACGAATTCTACCCTTTATGTCTCCACCATACTCATCAGTTCTCTTATTTGTTATAGGTGAATAAAATTGATTTAAAAGATAGGCATGAGCAGAGTGAATTTCTACAGCATCAAAACCTGCCTTTTTTGTACGAATTGCTGCTGTTTTAAATTCTTCTACAATTTTTTTAATTTGATCTCTTGTAAGTTCAATTGGGACATTATGTTTTACAGGATGAGCTATAACAGAAGGTGCCACAATATCAAAGCCAGTACTTTCATAAGACCCACTACCTGCATGATTTAACTGCATAGCTACCTTTGACCCATTTTTATGAAGTACCTTTGCTAGTTCAGTTATCCCTTCAATAACACTATCATCGGCAACGGACAGCTGATTTTCACTGGCTTTTCCCTGCTCAGTAATAAAGCTGTGTTCGATGATAACTAAAGGTATATATCCACCTTTAGTTTTTTCGTCATAGTAATCTAGTAATTCCTTAGTAACCTTACCATCACCTTTGGATTTAGCCGTTGCCATAGGCGGCATAACAAGACGATTACTTAAAGTTAATTTTTTTGTTACAAGCGGTGTTAATAAATGTGACATTTTTTTACCTCCCCATAATAAATTATTTGCTTCTCTCGTATTATAGAATTGTACCATAAAAGTATTAAATTGTAATTTATCCTTATCTTTATGTTAAAAACCCCTTGACCATTTCACATTAAAACCACATTAGAAACAATTCTTGAAATTCTCTTATTACCATTAATAAATCTGTATTAATAAAAAATTTTAGTAATCACAATAAAAATAAAATTTTAATCAAAAATAGTAGCTACCAATTAGGCCTGGGGCTACTATTTTTTTCATATTTTACCAGCTAAATCAACTATATTTTGATCATATACATAATCTTCTATTATTTTCCTCCCAAGATTAAGCCAGCTCTTACAGTTATCAAGTATTATAGAGTCACTTGTTACTACTCTTTCCTTGGTATATAAAAAAGAATCCACCTGCTGCTTAAGCTCTACTTCCGTACTTACATTCCAACTTTCTGCATGTTCCAATATAAATTTCTTTAGCCTGCCAGAGTTAGAGACACCTGCATCAAGAAAAAATTCGACCTTAGAAATATCAGTATTGTTCAATTCTTTTCCTATTAAATTCAGTGCCAAATCCGTTTTATCAATGACGCTATAGGTTCCTCTAAGACCAGCTAAATCCCTCATAGTACCATCATTGCATAATACAAGTATTCCTTCTGACAGTGCCACTTCTAATGTAATAATGAGATTAAATCCATCTATGTATATGCAATTATTTTTACAATAAGCCAATGTAACACATTTTTCTTTTCTATTATTACGTTTTTCTTTTGATGAGGTTGAACGAGTGAGCGCATTTCTCTGTCTTACTGAAAACTGATAATGATTACCTATCATATTCATCAGTGATTTGTTATTATATCCCCTGTTAAGAAGCCATTCTAATTCCTCCTGTGCTTTTTGAAGCTTTAGAATAGCTTCTTTTGAAAACCATCTGTCATCCTGTGGATCGGTACCTCTTCTTACAATTCTTAATTTTGAATCCATCTTTACTCACTTCCTACTTAGAAATCATTATAAGGCATATGAAAATAAATAGTAAGTCAAAGATGCGACGTATATTTTGAATCCTACAAGGAAATAGGTTCTTCAGATAGTGAGCTATCTGAAGGTTCTGTTGACGTGGTGGGATTCAAAATAGACTAGCATACTGACTAGTTATTTATTTGAAGATGCCTTATATTAATTGTACCCATATTATTCTTATATTAATATGTAGTTTCATGTAAACATGTGAAAATTTTTTTATGTTATATTTATCTTTAAAAATCCTTGTTTAAGGATGTAGCTGCTTCTCACTCCTCACCTTTAAAAAAAGCCATTCACAGAGTAGCACATGAGTATCAGTGCAAATAGTCATGAAATAAAATACATTTTAACTTACCTTTTGGATAGTATGTATCAATAAAGTGCTTACTTCTTTTATTTATTATAATGATATACAATTTAAATATAAATCTATAATTAATGCTACATTACTTCTATCTTAAGCCTATTAATGCATGTAAAGTTATATTAAATATATTAGCCTATGTATAAATTGCCATGACAAGGGGCTTCTAATACCTTGTACACGAGGAAATATAGGGGGTATGATTCATGAAAATACTAGCTTTTAACGGCGGCCCAAGAAAAACTTGGAATACTGCCACTCTTTTAAAAAAAGCACTAGAAGGTGCTTCATCAAAAGGTGCTGAAACTGAACTAATAAATCTCTATGATTTAAACTACAAGGGATGTATAAGCTGCTTTGCCTGTAAAAAGATAGACAGTAAAAGTTATGGAAAATGTGCTTTAAAAGACGATTTAACTCCAATTTTTAAAAAGATTGAAGAAGCAGATGGAATTATTCTAGGTTCACCTATCTACCTTGGAAGCGTTACTGGTGAAATAAGATCCTTTATGGAACGTTTAATTTTCCCATATCTAGTATATGACTCTGAGCATTCATCTCTATTTAAGAAGAAAATAAATACAGCCTTTATTTATACTATGGGAGTTAATGAAAAGAGTATAGATATTTTAGGATATGATAGCCATTTTAAGCTTAATGAACTATTTTTACAACGTATTTTTGGAAATTTTGAATCCTTAATAAGTACAGACACATACCAATTTGATGACTATTCAAAATATGTATCTTCAGCCTTTGACCCAGATAAAAAAGCACAAAGGCATAAAGAACAATTCCCAATAGATTGTGAAAAAGCTTTTGAACTAGGAGTTAGATTTACAGATTTAAAATAATCCTTAGATTTAACTAAAAATACATTGATGTAATATTTGTATATTTTTTAAAATCATCCCAATAAAAGCATCCTAATAAATGGTAAATAAATAACAAGTCAATATAACTAGTCTATTTGATTTTCACATTCCTTAATGTTGACAATCATAATGCCACTTGATATATTAAACTCAAGCTTATTAAGCTTGAGTTTATAATTTTTTGAACTAATATAAACTATTAAAATTATACGTTTAACCTGACTAACTTGGTGTAAGTCTCCCACGCACTCTGTGAAAGCGACCAAATACAAAATAAATTTTGTTTTGTCTGCTTGCACTCTGCGAAAGCGATTCACACAAAATCAAAAAAAAGATTTTGGTTCTCTGCTTTTCTTAAAGTGGGAGTCCAACGCCAAGTAAGCCATGCATTCGCAGTTCTAAAATTCAGATGGGGTAAAAGAATCCCCACCTGAATTAAGAACTTGCTTCAATCAATATGAATTAATTATGACAGATTTAAAACAAAATACATGTTTCTCAATGAATATACTTTATTAGAACATATGATAACAAAAAATCAAATAAATAATTATACATAAGGCATGTGAAAATAAATAATAAGTCAAAGATGCGACGTATATTTTGAATTATACAAGGAAACAGGTTCTGATGATAGTGGTGCTATCAGAGGGTTCTGTTAACGTAGTATGATTCATAATAGACTAGCATACTGACTAGTTATTTATTTGAATGTGCCTAAGATATAAGGGAGTGAATATTAGTTTGGAGCTTAATCGAAAAAACATGAGGAACATCCTTATAGTTGTAGTAATTGCCATTTTACTATTTTGGGGATTACAACATCTTTCAACTGTATCCTACTTTTTCAACACAATTTTTGGAATACTAACTCCTTTTTTACTAGGACTTTGTATTGCATTTATTCTCAATGTACCAATGAAGGTAATTGAAAATAATATATTTCCTGCTAATGCAAAGGATAAAAAAGCCATATATAAAAAATTTAAACGTCCTGTGAGTCTTTTGTTGACTATTATTTTCGTACTGGCTATCATCATTCTGGTTATGCTTATCGTCATTCCAGAAGTAGTTCGCACCTTTGGTATCCTGCGTACAGGTATCCCAAATTTTATCCTGCGTATACAGGAGTTGTACAATGAACTGATAGCAAGACTTCATGAGCTTATGCCTGGAATTACAACCGCTAAGATTAATTGGGCTGATATTAACAAAACAGTATTTGGATTTTTGCAAAATGGAACTACCAGTCTTTTAGGTTTCACTGTAAACATAGCAACATCCATATTTAGTGGTGTTCTTAACTTTGTTTTAGGTTTTATATTTGCCATTTATATTTTAATACAAAAAGAAAGTTTAGCAAGACAGGTAAAAAGAGTGCTATATGCTTATTTACCAGAGACAAAAGCAGACCGACTTCTTTATATATTAAGACTTTCAAACAAAACTTTCTCTAACTTTATTACTGGTCAATGCCTGGAAGCAGTAATTTTAGGTACTATGTTCTTTATCACCATGCTCATATTTCGTTTGCCTTATGCACTAATGGTTGGAGTTCTCATAGCATTTACCGCGCTAATTCCATTATTTGGAGCATTTATTGGTTTATTTGTTGGCACATTCTTGATTTTAGTATCCAGCCCCATAAAGGCATTATGGTTTATAATTCTCTTTTTTGTATTGCAGCAAATAGAGGGTAATCTTATATATCCTCGTGTAGTTGGAAATTCAGTAGGACTGCCTGCTATCTGGGTACTAGTTGCAGTAACACTATTTGGCAGCACCTTTGGAATTATAGGAATGCTGGTAAGTGTACCAATATTCTCAGTACTATATACTCTCTTAAGAGAAGATGTTTATCCAAAACTAAAAGAGAAGAAAATTTCATCTGAAAAATTAGAATAAATTGATTTAAACAATTTAACAAAAAGTAACCTTCTGTTAAAAAACAAAAGGTTACTTTTTTATATAAATTCATCTATAGCTAATCTACTTATAAAATATGAAATCAGGCTTTCCGATCCTTCATTTAGATTTATGCCCTTTTCAGTAATTCCATCATAACAACCGCCGTTCTCATTATCCACCAAAGATTTACCCTTTGAATTCTCACCCTTATACCATAAATGACACTGCTTAGCTTTATTTAAATACTCCACGTTCTTTGTCAATTTATATGCAGCTATATATGTTAAAGCCGTTTCAGCAGCCTCCACAGGCTGTTCATCATATTTTGCTGCCTCTTTTCCCTTTTCAAGCCATCCATTACAACCCACTGGCTTATAATACCAATTTTTAAAGGTACTCTTTTCTAAAAAACTAAGACTTTCCTCTGCACATTCCAAAAACTTTTCTTTTCCTAAAGCTCTATAGCTTATAAACATAGACCATGGAAGTATAGAATTACTGTAGGTAATATGATCCTCATACCACTTCCACTCTTCATCTTTATGATGATTATATTCTTCAAGTATACTTTCCGCTAGTGGTTCTATATACTTTTTAGAATCATCAATATATTGAAGTCCTATAATAGAATAGGCTTTTCCCCTAAGGAATTTAATATTGCTGCAATTCTTTAATGCCTTTCTTATCATATGCTTGCAAGTTAGTTTTATATTATTAGGAACCTTAGAATTTGATGCAGTGTATCCAAGAGCCCAAAGACACCTGCCAAAGCAATCTTCAGATCCTTCCTTCTCAATAAACTGCCTATCATAATTCATAAAGTTTTTAAATTTCCCTTCATTATTTTGCGCATTGAGTAAAAATGAAGTGTAAGTATATATAAGCTTTAAATATTTTTCTTCTAATTTATCACAATAAAGCATAACCGCCATAATAAGGGCTCTTGCATTATCGTCTGTAGTATATCCCTCCCGGGGATCTGGTACTCCGTATTTACAGTGCTGAAACATTCCAGTATCATCTGTCATATGAAAAATGTGATCTTCTTTTAATTTATCTAAAGTAGCTATCATCATACCACAAGGCTTCCTTCTTTTTTATTCTCTTCTATAACTGTTATGAACAGTTGCGCATACTGCTTAGCCACACTTTTCCACATCATTGTCTTTCCAACTTTTAAAGTCTTATGTTCCATTTCCCTTTTCTTATCTGGATTTTCTAGTATATAGTTTATACATTTTGCAAGAGAATTGGCATTTTTAAATTCTCCAAGCATTCCTCGCCCTTCTGACAGCATCTCTTTAGCATAAATGTAAGGAGTAGATACAATAACTCTCCCATAGCCTGCTGCGTAGGCAAGAGTACCACTTACTGCCTGATCCTTTCCAAGATAAGGTGTCATGTATATATCAGATATTTGTAAATAGTTTATTATTTCATCCTTAGTAAGGTATTTATTTATAAACCAAACGTTGTCCTTTATTCCAAGACTATCTACTAATTTCTCAAGCCTTTCTCTATACTCCTCACCTTTTTCTCTCTTTATGCAAGGATGAGTCTGACCAAGAATTAAATAAACTACATCTTTATGTTTCTTTACTACTTCTGCTACAGCTTCTATACCATATTCCAGGCCCTTACTTGGACCTATTAGTCCAAAGGTGCTGATTATGTTTTTATCTTTTAACCCCTGCTTAAGTTTTAATTTTTCTCTAGATGGCATAATCCTAAATGGTACTCCATGATGTATAACTTCTATCTTATGCTTATCTATATCATATATTTTTTCAAGCATATCTACCGTATTTTTCGCCATGGTTATAATCTTCTTACTCTTTTTGCCAAGTATCTTTAGAATTTCTCTTTGCTTAAAAGATGGTTTAGGTAATACCGTATGTAGTGTAGTTACAAAGGGAATATTTAAATTATTTACAAAGTCTAATAGATATTCTCCACATTCTCCACCAAATATACCGTATTCATGTTCAATTACCAAGAGTTCTATACTTGAGTTATTTATATCCTTTGCAGCCCTTATATAATCTTCTCTATTAAATTGATTTATTTCCATTTTAACTCTATGGTCATCATATTTATAATCATCATTATTAAGAGCTACTATCTTAGGTTTCTGTAGAAGTTTTATGTTATCAAGTTCTCTTACTAAATCTTGAGTAAAAGTAGCTATTCCACATTCTCTTGGTGGATAAGTACTTAAAAATGCTATGTTTCTCATTCTATTCAATACCACTGTAATCTCTCCTTTTCTATATTGCCTTAAGCTCAGTATGATCTGGAGTATATATAGTATTATAGTAATCACTATCGCCATCCATAATACAATTTGATGACATTATGCTTTGATATAATCTTGATCCACTACCTATGTTTACATTGTCCCATAATATACTTCCTGTTATTTTACTTCCTGTACCAATATAGCAATTGTTTCCGATTACTGCATTTGGTCCTATAGTTGTATTAGCTCCAATTTCTACATTATCTCCAATATAAACTGGCTCTACAATTTTTACATTACTATGAATTTTTACATTTTTGCCTCTATATGAATATGATTTTTCTATATCTAATTCTGGTATTTTACATTTTCCAGTCATAATATCTTTATGTGCTTCCAAATATTTTTTAGGAGTACCTACATCCATCCAATAGGATAATCTATCATAAACAGCTATCTTATATCCTTTTTTAAGTAGCATTGGGAATATCTCCTTTTCCACAGATACAACTTTTCCATCAGGTATTTCCTTTAATACCTTTGGCTCAAAAATATATATTCCTGCATTTATATAATTTGATGTGATCTCATTAGGAGAAGGCTTTTCTACAAATGATTTAGCATAATTGTTTTCATCGTATTCTATTACTCCATAGGCTGCTGGATTTCTTACTGCAGTTACAGCAATAGTAACATCTGCCTTTTTGCTTTTGTGATACTCAATCATATCCTTGAAATCTATGTCACTTAAAATATCCGAATTAAATATTAAAAATGTATCATCATAAAATTTTTCAGTATTCTTTATAGCTCCTCCTGTCCCCAGTGGAACATCTTCCTTTACATAATGTATTTTTACGCCCTGTCTATTTCCCTCTTCAAAGTATTCCCTAATATGTTGTGGTTTATAACATACGCTTAATACAATTTCATCTATGTTACACTTCTTGAGTTCTGCAATATTCCTCTCCAAAAGTGGTTTTGTCATTATGGGAATCATAGGTTTGGGTAATTTATTTGTAAGAGGTTTTAGTCTTGTTCCCTTACCCCCTGCAAGAAATAATGCTTTCATAATGTATTCCTCCCTATAAAATTGTTTTAACCTGACTAACTTGGTGTAAGTCTCCCACTCACTCTGCGAAAGCGATTCACACAAAATCAAAAAGAAGATTTTGGTTCTCTGCTTGCACTCTGTGAAAGCGATTCACACAAAATCAAAAAGAAGATTTTGGTTCTCTGCTTTTCTTCAAGTGGGAGTCCAACGCCAAGTAAGCCATGCATTCGCAGTTCTAAAATTCACATGGGGTAAAAGAATCCCCACCTGAATTAAGAACTTGCTTCAATTTACTTCTTAATTTAAACAATAACTAGAAATACTTTTCCTTTGTAAGCGAATTATTTTAATAATCTTCTTGCTTTGGTTCTGGACATTTCTTTATATATTCAATTAAATCACTTAACGAAGCTGTTGCCAGAGCTATACATGTATCTGCTCCTCCGTAATACATTTTAATCTTCCCTGTGGAATTATCTAGTATCCATCCGCATGGAAAAACTACATCCTGTACGTCTCCTTCTCTTTCATAGGATTCACGAGGACCAAATACCCATTCATCACTTCTTCTAAGTACTTTTAATGGATTTTCTAAATCCAGTAATGCCATTCCTAAACGATACACTGCTCCTGAAGCAGTCTGCCTTACTCCATGATATAAAATCAACCATCCTTCTGGTGTTTCTAAAGGCTGTGCACATAGTCCAATTTTATTTGCATCCCACCATCCGCCTTTTCTTGCCTTAATAAGTATTTCATGACCTCCCCAATACTTGAGATCATCTGAACCAGAAATCCATATATGTGCATAGGGTCCTTCATTGGTAGAGATAGGTCTGTGTATCATGAGCCACTTTCCATTGAAGCGCTTTGGAAATAAAGCTGCATCCTTATCTTCTGGTGCCATAACAGGACCTATTCTTTCAAAGTTTATAAAGTCCTCTGTAAGTGCCAAGGATACTAGTGGTCCCGCATTGGAGTATGAGGTATACGTCACTGCCCACTTTTTTAATTCTTCTAAATGTGTGATTCTTGGATCTTCAATTCCCCATGTTTCTTCAGGGTAATTCTTGGGATCTGCCTCAAGAGTTGGTGACGTATCTATCTTCCATTTACTTATTCCATCGTCACTTATAGCTTTTGTAAGGTGAGAAAATCCTCTTCTGTCTTCAACCCTTGCAAGTAATAATACCTTACCGTTAAACATAGTAACAGCAGGATTAAAGACAGTATTAGCAGCGTAGGGCCAGTCTTTGGCCGTTAGAATAGGATTGTTTTTATATCTATTGAAAAGTTCTTTATAGGTATTATCGCTGCTTTTAAGTCTACTTTCAAATCCAGTCATAAAATAAATTCCCTCTTTCACTAATTGATTAATGTAAGACTTTTAAAAACTACCAGGAAGATTATCTTATTGTTAGCACTCATTATTGTTGAGTGCTAACAACTTAAGTTTACCACTCTTTTTTACAGTGTCAAGTATATCTGTATATTACTAACATAAATTAATAATTTATGCACCTTAATTAAAGCAAAATTGAAGTAACTTTAGTATAATGGTATATACTTTTCAGCACATGACACAAATGCTATTATTACTCCATATTATAAGAGATAGAAATTATTGACTTGAATTTATGTAAAATATATAATATAAGGGAATAAATATGAAAAATAAAAAACTATTTATCAATCTGTCTATCATTTTCTCTTTGATATTTGCAGCGTTTTTAAGTTCTGTAACTTTTTTCCCAAGAACGGCATATGCTTCAACAAAAAACTTTATTGTTGTTCACAAGAGTGGCGAATTTAAAAATTATGTTTATACAAATACATTTAAGCCACTGGCTGGTGGGGATTACATGGATGTTAGTATTAAGTCACACAGCGAAGGTAGTGGTACATATAAATTGATATTAGAAAAATATTCAAATGGTTGGCACTACTATAAAACACTAAAAACAAAAAAGAACGGAACATCTAGCTTTAGTTTTCATGTAACAAAGAACAAAACTTATCGTTGGAAATTAGTAAACACTGGTTCAAGCAAAACGGTTTATTATAATATGGAATTTTACGCTAACAGTAGTTGGGGCTATTAAACACTTAAAACTTAAGTCATTAGATTGGCGTTATTATATTAAGGAAGATATTACCAGACGACATACATGTAAAAATAGGCCATATGATGGATATTCATTTCAACATATGGCCTATTTTATATTTTCAATTCTAAATTTTATAATACTGAAATTCACTATTGTGTTGAATTCATGATTTTTAATTTAATAATTACAATTTACCCCTTAGTCAATAATATGTAACAGTAGCCCGATACTGATCGTACTTGAATTTTATATCATAAAAAATAGCCCGTAGGTAACTTAATTGTTACTTGCGGGTTATTTCTATTAATTGTACTCAAAAGCTAAATCCTGTTATAACTTACATGTTTTTATCTACGTTTTATACCACAAATATGAATTGTAGCTGCACTTATTTGAAAAATTATTCCAGCTACACATACTCCAGTCCATCCAAACAATCCCCATAGGAATGTCCCTAGTAATGAACCTAATGCACCACCACAAAAGTAAAACGTCATATATACAGCATTATTCCGACTGCGGGCTGCAGCATCTAAAGTATTAATACGGGCCTGATTGGAAATTTGAGCAGATTGAATGCCTAAGTCCAACAAGATTACTCCACTAATGAGTCCCCACATTTGATATCCGAAAATCAAGAAGCAAATATACGACAAGGCAGAGAGTATGATAGCTATAGTTAAGGTGAATCGAGCCCCTCTTTTATCAGCAGCTCGTCCTACGATAGAAGCTGCTAAAGCTCCTACAACTCCCACCAATCCAAACAATCCTGCAGCTTGAGCTCCTAAATTGTAGACCGGAGATTTAAGTAAAAAAGAGAGTGTAGTCCAAAAAGTACTGAAGGTCGCAAACATCATTGCACCAATTAATGAAGCTTCCTTTAAAACTGGTTGATTCCTCAGTAGTCCAACTAGGGATTTAAGTAATTTTCCATAACTCATCACAGTATCTGGAACAGATTTTGGAAGCCATAAATTGAATATTAGGATTAATAATACCATCATCGCAGCAGCTATTCGATAAACAGTCTGCCATCCTAAAATCGATCCTATAATTCCGCTAAACACACGGCACAATAGGATACCAATTAGTAGTCCACTCATGACGATTCCAATCACCTTACCTCTTTCTACAGGCTTTGCTAGATGTGCCGCTAGCGGCACAATCAACATTGGAGTAATGGAAGTCAGTCCAACTAGCAGAGAACTGACTAATAACCACCATATGTTTGAAGCAAGAGAGAGAGAAATCAGTGCTATTGATGAGCAAAATAACATTGTCATGATTAAGCCTCGGCGTTCTTTAATGTCTGCCAATGGAGCTAAGAAAATCAATCCCAGTGCATAACCGCCTTGAATCAGCATAGCTGCAATTCCAATCATGGACGATGATACATTAAAAAATTTAGAAAGTTCTTCTAGTAAAGGCTGAGAATAATACAGGTTAGCCGCGGTAACTCCACAGGCAATTGCCATTAGCATAATTAAAAAATGACTCATCTCAAACTCTTTCGGCATAGTTATATCTGTGTTCTGATTCATAAAGATCAATCCTCCAATTATATTTTATATTACTTTAACGTAAACGTTAATTTCAGGGCAAAAAAAGTGCAGTCTAATTTCCTGCTACTTATTTTTTTTCTTTATTTCGGCATTTTTAATAATCGACTCTATCTTAGAAATATTTGCTTTGCACTCCATTTTAAATGTATTTAATTCTTTTATTTTTTCTTCAGATGTTGCGATGTAATTTTTCAAAATTTCGATTACCTGACGTTTACCTTCTAAAATTTGCCCATCGGTAAAATACAACTCAATGACTTGACCAATCTCCTCTAAAGTAAGTCCTAAATCTTTCAGCATATGGATTTTCTTTAAGCGTTTAATATCGTCATTATCAAACAATCGATGTTCTCCTAGAGACTTCTTCTTTCTAGTTCCCAATAAGCCAAGTTCTTCATAATATCGAATTGTTCGAGTGGTTAAATTGGTAAGTTTAGCAATTTCACCAATTTTATAGCTCATATTATTCACTCCTTTAATTAACGTTAACGTTAGATGTATATTAGCATTGATTTTTTTGTTTGTCAACTACTGTAAGTATGTTTTGTTATGAAGAAAATTGGTATTTGTCATAATTTTAAAATTAGTGTTGTAAAAAATTTTATAATCTAATATCATTTGAGTTGAGAAAAAGATTGAGGGAGATTGTAACTTTGAAAGAATTATATGATATGATTTTTAAAAGGAAGTCATTTAGAAGATTTAATGATACATTAACTCTTTCAGAAGAGGAATTGCAGGATATAAATCAAAAAATATCTGGAAAGGTGATTTCAGTCTTGAGATAGCCGATTTTGTTAAATATGTTCCAATAAAAAAACAACCGGAAGTTACTCTAATAAAATAGTAACTTCTGGTTGTTTTTTCAAGATAAATTATTCAGCTGAAATTGCACCAAACCCACAAGAATTTAGGCAAGTCCCACAATCTACACAGACACTAGCATCAATTGCATAGCTTCCACCCTGCATACTTATACAAGATGTAGGACAATCACTTTTACAGGCACCACATGATTGACATTCATCAGCATTAATAGCATAAGCCATAGTTAACACCTCCTTAACAATTATTTTCAAAATCAAAGTAATATATTATAATATTTAGAAATAATATATTCATAATATAGGGGTTTTAGTTATATATTAGGTGTAAGTCATAATCTACAAAAAGATTG
This sequence comes from Clostridium arbusti SL206, assembly GCF_000246895.1. GTDB lineage: Bacteria > Bacillota > Clostridia > Clostridiales > Clostridiaceae > Clostridium_I > Clostridium_I arbusti. The sequence goes on from NZ_BAEV01000053.1 coordinate 20,794, forward strand.
TTAAATAATTATCATGCGATTATTATATGATTATTATATACTATTTTTTTTTTTAATACAACAATTATTCAAGGCAAGTATTAAAGATTAAATTTATTCATACCGTCTAAGCATTCTTAATTTTCATTCTTATTTTCTGAAAGTTAATAAAATACACTTCTGACTTTTATTTTACTGAAAATACCTACACTTCAAATCTAATTTTATAAAGTAAGTTACATATAATGGTATCTACTTTTCAGTACATGACATAGATGCTGATATTAGGCCTAATTAGGCATATGAAAATAAATAACAAGTCAAAGATACGACGTATATTTTGAATCTTACAAGGAAACAGGTTCTGATGATAGTGGTGCTATCAAAGGGTTCTGTTAACGTAGTATGATTCAAAATAGACTAGTATACTGACTAGTTATTTATTTGAATGTGCCTTAATTCTATTAATATCATTATTTCTTATTTTCAAGTAATCTAAATGGACATGGTCATCAGTCCATAGTCTTACTTCATCTGATATTAATTTTGGGAAAATTATATTGCTTAATGTATGTTCTCCATCATTAACAAATATTTCAACTGTACTTGCATCTACTAATATAGTTAGTTTGATTTTACCATTTACCGGATTAACTGTAACTTTTTGCGGTCTAGTAAATTCTTCTACATTGACAATTATTCCTGAATTACTTCTGTCAAAAGATAATTCATTTAGGCTCTTATCATAAGTTATATCTGTATGCTCATCTAATCCACTTCTAATAGAGAATCCAAATTTACCATTTGTTAAATCTGATACATCTATTTCAGTTTCAATACTATACGATAAACCTTTATAATTCTTAAGAATATTTTCTTGATTAGTATATACTGTTTCATTTTCTATATTAATTACTTCAGTAAAGTTATCAAGTAAATTCCAAACTGGTACTTCTTGTAGTTTTAAACCGTTGCTAGTTGTCTTTAGTCTTAACTCTCTAACAACACTTGCATTTCCTGAATAATTTTCCCATGGAAGTTCTAGTGCATAATTCCAGTTATTCATCCATGATATAAAATATCTATAGTTACCATTAGTATAAGGTGTATCCCAAGTTACTCCTGCATAAGAATCTGCGCCTTCTTCTAACCAACTTATATCTGAACCTGTGTCTTGAGTAAATGTCTGACCATCAAAGTCACCTACAAAATAACATGTCCCTGTTGTCAAACCATAGTTAAAACCATTTCCTCCCATTGCTAACACCCATTTTTTATTGTTACTGTCTCCATCTACATTAAGTTGAAATAAATCTGGACACTCTATAATACCTACATCTTGTCTTGCAAATGATGAAACATACTGCCAATCTTTTAAGTTAGATGATGTATAAAATCCAACCTTATCGTGTTCAGCAAGTAACATAACCCATTTTTTCGTTTCTTCATCCCAAATAACTTTTGGGTCTCTGAAATCTGAACTTCCTGTTGGATTATGCTGTACAATACCATAATACTGAAATGAATTTCCATTATCTGTACTGTACCACAGATGGGTAGACTGATTCTCATATGGCATTGTTACTAGGGCAATTACAACGTTTACACCAAACCCTGCAGTATTATCTTTATCCACTACTAAACTACCTGTCCATGGATCTCCATAGGGAGTTTGATACTTTTCTATAGCTATTGGTTTTCTATTCCAATGTACTAAATCTGTTGAGTCTGCATGTGCCCACGCTGTTCCATTACCTCCCCAGGAATAATCTATATTATTCAAATAATAAAGCTGATGTGTACCATTTATGTAGAGTGGTCGCTGTACATCACCCATCCACCCTAATTCTGGTGTAACATGATATAAAGGTCTATACGGGTCTTCAGCTGTAGCTGCATATACTCCTTTTAATTCTGTTAGCACTAATAAGAAAATAAACACTATTGGTAATAATAAATAAGCAATAAATAAGTTTATTAATTGTTTATTTTTTTTAAATTTCCTTTTCATTAGCAACTTCCTTTCTATATTTTTTTAATTTAAAATCTACAAATCATCTAAATTTCAACTCCTTTTTTTATTTTTCTTTTGATAAGAAGTAGATATTGAATAAAACTCCTAGGATGCCAAGGGCTCCAAATATAATAGACACCAAATCGTTTGTTTTTCGCCATATGATAAGTGAAAGAATTATTACACAGATTAGTATAATCAACGAAGTAAAAATAACTATGTTAATAATAGTATTATTTAATAAGTTTTTGTTGTTTGTACTTTTATCGATCATAACATCCTCCAATAATAAGTTTTTAAAAAATCATCGTACTAGCAAAGGTGTTATGACGTGCAAAGTAACTGCACTAAATTGTATAATAAGGTTTTATTTAAATGTAGATAAGCACTATATGGATTGAGATTCTTTAGGTTTACTTTTTTATTATAATGTAAACATTTACATACGTCAATAGTATTCGGGTACAGCCCGTATAAAAATAGACCACATGATGGATATAAATTCCACAATGTAGCCCATTCTTGTTTCATTGGTAGTTAGTGAATATTATTAGAAAATTACACTTCAACCATCATAAACATTCCTGCACCATCCCATTGGCAAGGTCTTTCTTCAAAGCCGAATTTACTATAAAATGGTTCTTTTCCTTTTGAACTAATAAGTTCAAGACTTACTTTATATCCTTTAGGTAACTGCTGTTTTATGAATGAAATCATATGATTCATTAATGCTTTTCCTAATCCATTTCCTTGATACTTAGGTAGAATTACAAAATCCTTTACATAATAACTCATAGCATTATCACCAAGGAGGCGTGCCATACCTACAAGATTATCTTCTTCATAAATAGCAAATGTACAAAGTGAATTTTTTAGTGCAGTTTGAGTTTGTTTTTCACTTGGTGAGTCCCACCCAACAGAATTAAAAAGCATATTAAATTGATTTGCTGTTAAAATATTCTCTCTGATTATTATCATCTAAATCCCCCTACTAAGTTACTAAAACAAATTTGTATTCATAATAATTTACTCTTATGAAATAAAATAAGAATAAACCACTTAAATTTTTCTGGATTGTCTACTCTCATAGATAAAATATAACCACACTTTGTACAAATATCTGAAACTATTTCTGAACCCATAGAAAATGTTTTATCTATGGGAAACATTTTTCCTTGTGAAATTTGTTTTCCTTTACCAATTTCTTTACAACCACAAATTGGACACTCACTATTTCCTTTCATGATATTACTCTCCCATTTTTCACGAACAATAAATTACCATTCCATACTATTTTCATAAATTTATACACTAATATACCAATTACAATAATACAGTAACTGTATTATAGAAAGGATTAAATTCCCAAAAATCCAATCCACAAAACTTTTTGTTTTTTACACCGTCTACTTGACAGAGTGCATTTCAAACTTTTACTCCAACCTTTATTATTTATAAAATTTATGAACTAATATAATTTATATTAAAACACTATTTTTTTCTTTTAATTTTAAAATCTCTTCAACTGCTTTTTTATAACCGCCAGCTTCTCTAAAAGAACTGCTTATATTTTTAATATTCTCAAGATAGCTTGGATCTGTTAAAACCTTCTTTACAGAATCTTCTAAAATTTCAGGAGTAAGCTTGTATTTATCAAGAGAAATAGTTGCCCCTAGTTCTGATGCTCTTCCTGCCATGTATGGCTGATCTGCACCTATAGGTATGGACACAAAAGGTACATTATTGTATATCAAATCGCTTATACTATTCATACCTGCATGAGTTATAGCAATATCGGTATATTTTAGAATTTCTGATTGTGGAACATAATTTCTGATAATAAAATTACTAGGTATATGAAATTGAGATAAGTCTACATTATATGCAGCCATAACTATAACATCATCAGTATTAGAAAAGCTTTTAAAGAACACATCATAAAGTTTACTATTAAAATTATTAAATACAGTACCCAATGAAATATAAATAACTTTTTTCCCTTCTAATTTTTCAAAGGGAAAATCTAAGTTTTCTTTTCTATCATATACTGGAGGTCCTATAAACTTAAAACTATCATCATAATATTCCATATGTGAAACAAAATATCTAGAAGTATAGGCTATGTTTATATCACCTTTGTTAAAAAGTAAATTTATTAATTTATCTGGCATTTTTACATTATGTATTTCTTTTAGATTTTTTGCTACTTTTTTATATGTATCCATAACCGGATGATTTTTTATTAAATTTCTGTCCATTAAATCTTTTCCTTGAGCGATAATTTCCTCTGGAGTAGCGAATATTGCAAAAGAAGAAACAGATGGGATTTTTAGTATCTGAGCTATAATATTTCCAAAGGGAAACATAGAACCATAGACAATATAATCAAATTTTATGTCTTTAATCTGATATAAAATATCTTTTATAATTTTTTCACTTGAATCAAGAATTTCATTGATATAATTTAAAAATTTAGTAATACTCCATCCTCCGCTAATATTATATTTTTCTTTAAGAGGATTTGATTCTCCTTGGTAAACTTTAAATACAGCCCCTGTACTTTCAATTTTTTCTTTAAAATCTTCTGAACAAAAATAAGTAACTTTTTCTCCTCGTTTTATTAATTCATTTACTAATCCTAAAGTAGGATTAACATGGCCATGCCCAAGATTATTTAAAAAAAGTGCTTTTGACATCAATTCACATCCTCACTTCAATTTATATAATTATTTTACTATAATGTTATTGATAGTGAATTGAGATGATCCATTGTATACGTTTAGAAATTATGAACAAATTAATAATAATATATTAACAATATTTGTCCTACTATCATTTTATAAATTATAAGTGGATGTCTAAAAAGAAATAAATATTCATTAGATTTAATAACAGCCTCATTTATTTATAAAAAACTGTCTCACTATGCACGAATATGCATGTAAGACAGTTCATTTATAATTAGAATATAACTCTTTTAACCTGACTAACTTGGTGTAAGTCCCACGCACTCTGTGAAAGCGATTCACACAAAA
>NZ_BAEV01000052.1 GCF_000246895.1 Clostridium arbusti SL206
ACACGTAGTATATATCTTATTCTAAATTCATGTATATCTAAATTTAGCATTAAAACACATATAAGTAATATACTTCCTAACATCTTGATACATAATTGCATATTTTACAAGTTTCTCCTTAAATTCAATTTATCTCACTATATTGTAACACATTATGACAAAATAACCTAATATTAAAATAAAAAATAAAAGTGAAACAAACTACATTTAGTCTATTTCACTGCTCCCATTATCTTATATAAAATCTTTCATATTACTATTGCTTCAATTTAAATAAGAATGCTTTTCAGTATCAGCTGGTGCATATTTATACAAAAGAAACTCATAATCATAAATGATATAAAACTATATAATTATTCAATTCTATAAAACAGCCTAAGTAAGCTCCACAAACAAACATCATTAATGATATTATAGTACATACTATACTGTCTTTAGCATGAAATCCAAAAGCATTTCTTCTCATAATTACAAAAATTATTATCATAAATGCTGTTTCTTTTAGCAAATTAAAATACACTGATACTGACATTATTACTATTAACTTAGATATATTAATTAGGAGTATTTCTATTCCTAGTTTCATTTTCTGAAGTTCTAGACCTTCTTTATTTAAATGTCTATTCAATTTTAAAACAATACTTTCTGATATTTTTTCCATAGAATTTTATCAACTTTCTGTTTTTTATTATTTTGTATAATAAATTAAATTATGCCAATTCCTCGCTATTTAAAAAAATTAGTTCACTTTATCTTACCAAATCTATCTGAAATTATTTTATGAGTAGAAAGAGTTGGTGCTAGAAATAATGCCTCAAATAACCACATTGCAAAATTATAACTTGAAGTATTAATATATATTACTCCTTCTGAAATAAATAAAATAATTAAACAAATTAAAAATGTAATATTATCACGTAAATATGTTTTTATAAATTTTTTCGTTCTTTATAAATTAAATTTAAAGTATAGAATGTAATGTATAAATAAACTAAAAATATTATTATTATAATTAATAATACTGCTATTCTATATCTTTCTCCTAAAAATCTAACTGCTAGTCCTGTCAAAAAACAATACACAAAAAATAATCTTACAATATCCAATACTATATATAACGTACAAAATATTCTGCATTAGTTATTGAAGTATAAGATGAAGGTAGTTAGAAATCACTGTAAAGTTTGATTTATCTAAATCAATGAAATTAAGATTTAGAAATACTATATATGTTATATATGTTACAAATTTTACAAGATAGTCTAAACACTGTTATAACACTGTATTCAAGCAACAATGTAGTAATATTTATGCGTTATATATAATATCATCCACTACTTATTTTCTATGTTATTTCTTAAATTAGTTATTAGAGGTATCTCGAGCTACCTCTAATAACTAATAATCAAACTTTATTCCAAATGGAAGTTCTCTTATATATCTAATCTCGGTCTCTTTCAACATTTATTATAATTAAATTACTTAGAAATATTATTAACTTTATTTATAAAATCTACTACCAATAATACTAATAAAAATTATTGTTGAAATTAATGCCACAGTTCTATTTAAAAACCTACTTAAAATAAAACACATTATTATTCCTATTAAGAACAATAATAAACATCTAATAACTATTTTTGTATTCATATTTCATTACATCGCTAAAGTTATTTGATTATCAAACCCTGAAATTGCTCTCAAAGCCCAGTAATCACCTGAATAATATTTCGAATTTATATAATAAAAGTCATTTTTTAATAACCCATTTGAAGCTACTGCTCCTAAAATACCTGCTAGACCTGGAATTACAACTGTTGATAATCCGCCAGTGATTCCTGCTGCTGCTAAAGCTGCTGTTGCTGCTGCGGTTGCTCCTACTCCAACAACTGCATTTATAACACTTCTAGATATTCTAAATGTAATATAACCATACCATCCATAGTCAGCTCCTCCACCATCAACATACTCCATTTCCTCTCTCTCTATTTCAACATAATTCATTGGTAATTGTAATGCCATTGTACTCATTTAAAATACCCCTTTCTTTTTTCATCATTTTATTATTTTTAAAGTATATATTAAAAACATTTACAGCAATCACAGATATCTCGAGCTAACTGTGGTTAACTATATATACCTATAAAAGCTAATTAATCAAATTTTATTCCAATCTGTTCTAAAAAGTATTTCATGTAAGTAATCTTTTCATATTTAACTCTTGTTTCTGTTACCATTCCCAATGTTAAGTTCACCTTTTCACCTTTTTTGTCTTTAAGAAAAGTCTTTTCTGGTTTTACTTTTACATTAAAATATATGTTGCCTTTTTCACTGTTCACAGTGGCATCCTGATCTATACTTATTACTTTTCCATTAACTGTTCCATATTCAGCCTGGTTTAACCCTGACACTGCCAACGATACTTCATCTCCAAGCTCTATTCTTGGTCTGTCACTAGAAGGTACAGATACATCAATAATCAATCCTTCTTCATTATTACTAATACTTCCCAGTAGATTGCCAGCCTGCAGTACCATTCCCTTAGTTATAGGTGCATTCAAATGTATTTTTCCTGTTTTAGGGGCTGTTATTTTATATGCACCAATACTATTTTCTAAAGCAGATTTTTGAGCTTCTAATTTGCTCTTATCTGCTTGAAGCTGACTTTTTTCAGTTGTAAAACTCATAATTGTATCATAATAAAGTTCATTTAATTTTGTCTTTTGACTTTCCTTTGCCTGCTTTATCTGATCATCTGTATAGCCCTGCTTTTTTAGGCTCTGTTCATCTACTGCATACTCACCCTTTTTAGCATAATTATTTAGCAATCTATTATAAAATTCAATTTCATCAGAATTATTTTTGTCAAAATCATTTGTTCCCTTTGAAGCGTATTTTTCTCCTCTTGTCAATAGTTCTATTCGTTTATTATCATAATCTATTTGCTTATTTACCTGTTCTAACTGTAGATTTGAATCCTCAGGTCTCAATGTTAAAAGTACATCTCCTTCTTTTACATCCTTTCCCTCGTTTACATATACATCCTGTATTGCAGCAGATATATTTGACATAACATTGACTTTATTTTCTGTCGTTACTACTCCCTGTCCCTTTACTACATAAGTTTTAATGGATTTATCTGCCCATATTAAAAAAACTGCTAAAAGAGCTACTACTAGTAAAATTATATATACCATGAATCTTGGAGGATTCTTATCATAGAGAACTCTACTGTCGGTTATTTCTTGTAAATCATATACCTTCAATAGCTTGTCCTCCATTTTGTAGTTCCATAAATACGTCTGCTACAATATTATCCTCATCTTTATTTACAAATACTGTATAGCTGTCTCCCTTTAATTTGATGTCTTTTTCAAAGGCATATAAATTTAATTTAGAATAAGCATACTGAAGATTTTCTTCTTTTTCTGTAAATCTTGCAAAGAGGCAATTACTAACTCTTACCTGTGATTTAAACTCATAGGGTTTCTCTATATTATTTATAGGATTTTTAAGCTGGGTTATAAGCTTTAATTTTATTCTTATTTGTCCCTTTTCATCACCTTCTGCAAAAGTATAATTAACCATTGGGCCTAAATGTGAATTTCCCTTTGATTTTATGTAACTATCCATCATATAGCTTATTTGATCTACATCCATTAATTCACTTTCATTTATTTCTCTTATAAGTACATTATTAAGCTTAAGAATTTTCTTCTCCTTAACTATTATTTTCTCAATGGTATTCAAATTCTTCACCCTCTTCAAAATTTTCTATGCTATCTGTATTTTCTTTTATACTTGTATCTTCAATTTCTTTTTCACTAATATTTTTATCTGGAGCTTTTATTTCACCTACCTGGCTTACATAGAGTCTGTAATAATATCCTTTTCCTTTAAGCAATTCTTCGTGATTACCCTTTTCAACCACTTTCCCCTTATCCAGCACATATATTATGTCACAATTTCTAATGGTAGAAAGTCTATGGGCAATAATAAGCATGGTCATATTTTTGACTTTTACAAAAAGTGTGTTATAAACTTTAGCTTCGCTTATGAAATCCAGATTACTGGTAGCTTCATCAAGAATTAAAAAATCAGTTTTCTTTATAAAGGCTCTAGCCAAAGCTACTCTCTGCCTTTCTCCTCCTGAAAGTCCACCTCCTGCTTCCTCTAAAAAAGTATCATATTTTCCTGGAAGCTTTTCTATAAATGAACTGCAGCCTGCTGCCTCGCAAGCCTGCTTTACTTCTTCATAAGTATAGTTTTCTACACCTAAAGCTATATTTTCTTTTATACTACCTGAAAACAATTCTATATTTTGTGGTACAAAGGCAATATTCTTTCTCAAATTGTTAATATCCAATTCTTCAATATCATAATCAGCTATATTTATTTTTCCTTCCTCTGGTGTATAGTATTTTAGTAGTAATTTTGAAATAGTTGTTTTACCACTTCCGGACTCTCCTACTAAAGCAACCTTTTTTCCCTTTGGTATTTCTATACTCACATCCTTAAGTACTGGTGGTCTGCTTCCATACCTAAAAGTAATATTATTAAGTCTTATATCTCCATCAATCTTATGAAGCTTTAATTTATTTACCTCTTCCTGTTCTTTATCTACTTCATATATTTCTGATATTCTTTTAAGTGATATGCCTGCTTCCTGTATGCTGAGCTGCAGACTTATCAGTCTTCCTATGGGCCCCATAAAATAGCCTGTAAGTGAGGTAAATGCCATAAGACTTCCTAATGTTATCTTCCCATCAATGACCATGGTGGCTCCTAAATACATAAGCACCATATTCCCTATATTTGATACTGCTGAAGAAATTGAACCCTGAACATTTGAAAGTACCCCTTCTCTAAATGCAATTTTTAAATTTTTTACATATTCTGTTTCTAATTTTTCTAAATTTTTATCTTCTGCTGCATTAACCTTTACAGTTTCTATACCCTTTAAGCTTTCAATTATATGACTGTTAAGACTTGCTTCTGCTTCCATCTGCTGAAGATTAATTGTCTTATAAGGTCTTTTAAAAACATATATTAGTGCTGCACTTATGATTGTAAGTATTATAACCACTACAAAAAGTGTATTGTTCATTATGTATAATATTATTGCAGAGGCTATTGCCAGAATAATATCTATTATCAATGACAGCGATGCAGAGGTCAAAATATCTTGTATGGTAGAAGCATCCCTAAATCTTGTGAGAATATCTCCTACTTTTCTTGAAGCAAAGAATCTCATTGGAAGCTTGTATACATGTTTAAAGTATCCAAGCAGTAATGAAATATTTATCTTTTGAGACAAATATAAAAGCATTTGCTGCCTTATAGCAGAAACTAATATTTGAGTTATTGCTATTATGGAAAATCCTATAGTAAAGACAATAAGTTGGTTCTTAAGACTATAAGGAAGAATTTCATCCATTAAAATCTTGTTAAAAAATGAAGATGCAATTCCCAGCACTGTAAGTATTACTGATGCAATAATACTGTATATAAATAAGGCTTTCTGTGGAAGTAGTATTTCTATAAACTTTGACAGCATATTTTCCTTTTTATCCTTCTTAACACTAAACTCATAGTTTGGAATAAGTAAAAGAAGTATTCCATCAAAAGCCTTAAAAAAATCATCAATACTTTCCTTTTTAATTCCCTTACCAGGATCTAATACTATAATCTTGTCCTTTTTAACTTTATGAATAACTACAAAATGACTAAGTCCCTCCTTTGTAATTAAATGTGCAACGGCAGGAAGAGTATACTTACTCTTAAAACCTTCTCTGTCTACTCTAATTGCCTTAGTGTCAAAGCCTAATTTTTTGGCACCATCTTCCAAGCCCCTTAGTGTAGTTCCTCTAATGTCTGTATCTAAAATATCTCTTAATTTTGTTATTGTTATTTCCTTCTTATAATACATGCATACAGTTGCAAGACATGCAGCTGCACAATCTGTGGCATCATGCTGTTTAACTAAATATTTTTTGTATCCCAAAGCATCCTCTTCCTTTACTTTAAGTTTTGCCTTATAATTAAGGTAGTATAAAACTTTACACATAAAAAACATAAATATAGACAACTTATTTTTAGATAATTCATGTAAATCCAATAAAAAAGTATCTATTTTTACTGGACAATATTTGTTGTTAAATAGTATGTTCATATGGTACCTTATTTTGTGTATTTTTTGTGAATATTGTAATAAACGATTGTTTTTTTGTCTTAAACGTATATTTATTGTTCATTTTTAAATAAAAATAAAGATCAGAATCTTTTTTAATTCTGATCTTTATCTAACCGCTCCATCTTTTAAAAACATTTTCTCCGCCATCACTATAATGTCAGAGATTGGTGTCAATATGGAGGCTTTCCTTCAGCGAAACACTTTCATTGTTGGTCTTACATCAACCAACAATGAAAGTGCAGGCAAGAAAAAATCTGTCCGGGTTTCCAAGGTGGGGTATTATATCAAACCGTTTTTAGTAAAATGTGCTAACTATGATATATTTTTTTTTCTATATGTAGCTACTAAAATATTAATACTTGTTAAAACTCCAGCCACTATATAACCAACTATTTTCCCCGTTGTAGAAATATCAAAAATATACATTGCTACTATTCCTAAAATTATCAAAACATAACATATTAATACTTGAATCCATATTTTTTTCAAAATGCTATCCCCTATCATGAATTAGTAATGTGAGAGATACTTGCAATGGAATAGACCATGGAGCTGCATAACTATAAAAATTTATTTCTGCCTACCAAACTCTAAAATCAACTCAATTTTTTTATCTTTTCCTCCTTTTATATCTAAGTTTGAATTTGTAAACTCTTTTATATTTTTATAGATTTTAATAATATCTTCACTTATGCCATCACAAGAATAATCTAGTTGATTAATTAACTTAATACTAATTTTATTTTTATCTCTTTTTATCCATATAAATAGAACACCAATTTTTGCTGTATATTTTTTATTTTTAAGTATCTGAAAAACTTCTTGAAATTTATTATTTATAATTTCTAATTCTTTATCACTAAATTCTTGTGGAAAAAAGTATACGTGTATTTTCTTCCACATATTTTGAGTATTAATCAAGTTATTTACATTATTCCCTCTATTGTCATGCTTCGCTCTGAATAACATAAAAATAGATATCAAGCTAATAGATAAGCAAGCCTGCTTTATGTTATCTTCTTTTACATCATACAGTATTAATAAAAAAAGAATTGTTGAAAATATTATAATGTTTATTAAAAGCATAGGCTTTAAATAATTTACCCTGTGTTTTTTCATAAAATCATAAGTTATGTATATGAAGATAACAAATATCAAAGCAATAAAAAAATATATATTATTTATATCAAAAATTTCATATCTTTAAAATAATCCATCATAAAAAATCCCCTTCAGTTTTATCTCTTTTATTACATCAGCTCTATAATCCTTTCTTTTATTTCTCTAGCTGATGTAAAATCATTTTCTATTTCATAAACTTTTCCTTTCTTTTTTCTTTGAAAATATTCAATTACAAAAGAAATTTTCAAATAATATTTCTATCTTAAAACATTATTTAATATAAATATACTCATAGCACAAATTAAAACAATTGCCAGTATAATACCTAAAATTATATTCCACATAAAATCCTCATTTGCAGTTTTAGACTTTTTCATAATGAGTTTACCTATATAGTTTATTAATACAATTAAAATAATAACAACTACTACTCCAATTATTAAATATTCTTTCATATATTCAGTAGAATAGACTCTTTTTATATCTGTATATTTTGAAACTTTTATCTGCATTAAACCATCAAATATAAGTATAAAAAAGAGAATATATTGCATAGCAATGTTTATTTTTCTTTTCTTCTTTATAAATTTATCACCTTTTTTAATATAAACATTGTACATTGAAGGATTCATAAATTTTAAATATCTATCATAATATACAGGTTTATATGTAAATACTATAGCTTGTATCAGAATTCCCGTTGCTAATATGATTGTTGTAACACCGATTCCTACTGTGCTGTACAACAATATGGCAATTATAAATAATAATATCATTACTAAAAAACCGTTTTTACTCATTCAACATAACTTCCCTTCCATATAATGTATACATGGGTAAATAGATTATCCCTTGTTATATATAAATTATAATTCATTCACATAGTTGTAATTTATAGTATCATATCATAGTTAATCTTTGTTGATATTGTAGTAAAAGCTTAATTTTTAGTCCTAAACGTATTTTATTTAAACTTTTCTGTAATATTATATTGACATTTATGAAAAAACTGTTAGAATATTAATTGTTGCTGATGCCCTATAGCCAAACTGGTAAGGCACCTGATTCTGGTTCAGGCATGTGTGGGTTCGAGTCCTGCTAGGGCAGCCAAAAAAGCTAAGATTTTTTAATCTTAGCTTTTTATTTTTATTTTTTGATTATTTCAGTTATTTATATATAAAATATTAAACTCTACAGAAATGAAAGAGTAACTCATTGTAATTAAAACTTAGGCATAGCAATATCTTAATCAATGGATTTTTAAATCAAACTAGTATTGACAATATATAACTTATAGTTTATAATTCTATAGCGTAAGTATATTTTTATATTTTGCTTTGAACAAGAGTAGTAATATTGTACTCATCTAAAGAGAGCTGTTTATTGCTGAAAAACAGTGATGATAATATATGAACTCACTTGGGAGCATTACTACCAAAATGTAGTACGGTTAAAACCGTTATATTACAAAGCGAGGTTCTTACCTAAGTAGAGTGGTACCACGGAGTTTAACCTTCGTCTCTTTTTTGAGATGAAGGTTTTTTTATTTATCTACATAAGATAATTTATTAATTATGAGATATTACATACAAGATATTGAGGAGGTCATCTAATTGGGAAATTACAGTACTAAAATTGATGAAAAATGGCAAAAGATATGGGAAGATAAAAAACTTTATAAATTTGATGAAAGCAATACAAAGGAAAAATTATATGTTCTTGAAATGTTTTCATATCCTTCTGGAGCAAAGCTTCATGCTGGCCACTGGTTTAACTATGGTCCAGTAGATTCTTGGGCACGATTTAAGAAAATGCAGGGATACAATATATTTCAACCAATGGGTTTTGATGCCTTTGGTCTACCTGCTGAAAACTATGCAATAAAAACAGGAGTTCATCCAAAAGACTCAACTCTTAAGAACATAGACACTATGGAAAAACAGCTGCGTGCAATGGGTGCAATGTTCAACTGGGATCACGAAGTTGTAACTTGCTTTCCTGACTACTACAAGTGGACTCAATGGTTATTTTTAAAGCTTTATGAAAAAGGATTAGCTTACAGAAAAAAAGCTCCTGTTAATTGGTGCCCTAGCTGTAATACAGTGCTTGCAAATGAGCAGGTAGTAGACGGTGGTTGTGAAAGATGTGGAACTGAGGTTGTTAAAAAAGATTTAACACAGTGGTTCTTAAAAATTACTGATTACTCCGATGAACTTTTAGAAAAACTAGATGATTTGGATTGGCCAGAAAAGACAAAAGCTATGCAAAGACATTGGATTGGTAAATCAAAGGGAGCTGAAGCTACTTTTAAAGTAGATAATAGCGATGTTACCTTTGATGTATTTACTACAAGAGTAGATACCCTATTTGGAGTTACTTACGTAGTTTTAGCTCCTGAAAGTCCATTAACAGATAAAGTTACTACTGCGGAATACAAAGAGGCCGTAGAAGAATATAAAGTTCAATCAGCAAAACAATCTGATATAGAAAGACAATCTTTAACAAGAGAAAAAACTGGTGTATTCACTGGTTCTTATGCTATAAATCCCGCTAACGGTAAAAAGGTTCCTATTTGGGTAGCTGACTACGTACTTGCTACTTATGGAACAGGTGCAGTTATGGCAGTTCCTTCTCACGATGAAAGAGATTTTGCCTTTGCAACAAAATATAATCTACCAATAATAAGAGTAGTTGAAGGTGGACATTCTCTTCCCTACACAGAATATGGCACACTTGTAAACAGTGGTGAATTCAATGGTCTATCAGGAAAAGAAGCTAAAGAAGCTATAGTAAATCTATTGTCTTCAAAAAAACTAGGTCATTGGAAAGTTAACTACAGACTTCGTGACTGGCTTGTTTCAAGACAAAGATATTGGGGTGCTCCTATTCCTATAGTTTACTGTGAAAAATGTGGAACTGTCGCTGTACCAGAGGAACAACTTCCTGTAGAGCTTCCTTATGACGTGGAATTTGCTCCAGATGGTAAGTCACCTCTTGCAAAAAGTGAGAAATTTGTAAATACAACTTGTCCACACTGCGGTGGACCAGCTAAAAGAGAAGTTGATACTTTAGACACCTTCGTATGTTCTTCTTGGTATTATTTAAGATATGCAGATAACAAAAACAGTGATAAAGCCTTTGATCCAGAAATAATAAATAAAATGCTTCCTGTTGATAAATATGTAGGTGGACCAGAACATGCATGTATGCATCTTTTATATGCAAGATTCGTTACAAAAGCCTTAAGAGACATGGGATATTTAAACTTTGACGAACCTTTTCTTTCACTGAGACATCAAGGGTTAATACTTGGACCAGACGGACAAAAGATGAGTAAATCTAAAGGGAATACAATTTCACCTGACGACTACATAAAAGAATATGGTGCTGACGTATTCAGACTATATCTAATGTTTGGTTTTGACTACACTGAAGGTGGTGCTTGGAGTGATGATGGAATAAAGGCTATCTCTAAATTTGTAGATAGAATTGAAAGAGTATTACATCAATCTACTGAAAATACATCTAATACAAAAACTACTATGGATAAAGCTGAAAAAGAATTAAATTTTATAAGAAACTTTTCCATAAAGGGTGTATCAGAAGATGCCGAAAAATTCCAATTCAATACGTGTATAGCAAGAATAATGGAATTCACAAATGCACTTTCAAAATACGTTAACGAAGATAAAAAGAATGCTGAATTCTTAAAACAATGTATTAATGATTTTATTAGGATTCTCGCTCCATTTGCTCCTCATTTTTCTGAAGAGATGTGGCTTAATATAGGAAATGACTTTTCAGTATTCAATGAACCTTGGCCAAAATTTGATCCAAAGGCATTAATTAAAGATGAAGTGGAAATAGCAATACAGATAAATGGTAAAATCAAGACAAGAATTAATATATCTTCTGATTTAAAAGATGCTGCAATCAAAGAAACAGCATTAGATGATGATAGCGTTAAAAATGCTATTGAAGGTAAAAATGTTGTAAAAGTAATTGTAATCAAAGGTAGACTAGTTAATATAGTTGTAAAATAATATTAAAAAAAATATTGCATATGTTCATCTGATAATTTGTAGTCTTAAGAGCATTTATCAGTACATATGCAATATTTTTTGCTTATTTTTGGTATTCTCTAATTCTTCCTGGGCTATCTATAAATACTTTTGGCTTTATTTCCATATTAGTATGCTCTATTATGTCATTAGTATATTTCATTCCCTTGTCACCGTATTTATTTTCAACACTTTGACCAAGCATAAAAATATCCAAATTTCTCTTTTTATATTTATTAAATATATTTAGACAGGAATTAATTAAATTAGTTTCTGCTCCTTTTCTTATTTCTTCTAATTGATCATCTGTTAAGTCCATATACTTTTGAACTTCAACAATTCTAGCTTTTATATTCATCTGTTTTGTAACATTTATATTTTTACCATTTACATTTACATCAGTATCAGTTTTACTATTTTCTATTGCTAAAGATATATACTTGGTCTTATCACGTGGATCAGCAACCTCCATAGATCCTCTTGATATGGCATTAATCAGAAAATTATAAGCCTCTCCTTCTGATTGTGGAAGCATTTCAACTAATTTATCCTTCTTCATTATAGCCCCACCATTAACTACAAGAGCGGGCTTTGGTTCATTATTATCTATTTTTAATACTGTTAGCACATCTGTCTTGCTTGGTGCTAGTCTCCTTGACGAATATCTATTAAGTGTAGATTGAACTGCCCTTGGACTGCTCCTTACATTTCCTATCAAATCCCATATAAATAGTCCTATAAATTGTTCTCCTTCAAAATTTCCCTTTGCAAGTCTTTGTACATCACCATCATATACAAGTATATAAGGTTTTATTATGGCGCTTGTATCCCTTCTAAAAATATCAAGATAACTTTCTATACCTTGTGCAGCAGCCTTTTTTGTATATATTATAGCTTTATTTTGAGTATAGTTTATTTCATAGCTAGATGCCAAATTTATATCATTTAAGGCTTCATATGCAGTTTTACCTGTTCCCTTTAAGACAATTCTCTGACCTGTTTCTGCAGCTTTTGATGTAGCTCTCAAAGATTTAAAAATTTCCAGATATATAACTGGTTTATTATCTTCATCTATATCAAATATTACTGAAGTTACAAAAACTACATTATTTATATCTACATAACTGTAACAACCATTTAAGAATATGGATGCAACTAGGAATAAACACATAAACATTTTTTTCATTTTTTACCATCCTCATTCGTAAAATCTTTGGATATGGAATCTAAATCATCTCTTAAAATGATATCTCTAAAATCAAATTTTTTAATAGTACCCATTGGGAATAGATATCTAAATCCACAACTCTTTAATCCTGCTAATTCAGATATCATTAAAATTATTCCAACGAAATATCCCGGTAATCCAACTATACTAGACATTAGTATTAGAATAATTGCCCAAAAGCTTATTGCCCCATAAATTTTAGGCGTCAAAAATGAAGCTATTGATGTTAAAGCTACAATGATTATTGTAATTTCAGATGCGAATCCAGCACTTACAGCAGATTGACCTAGAATTAAAGCTCCAACAATACTCATGGCCTGACCTACTGGTTGCGGTAATCTTACACCAGCCTCTCTTAGTATTTGGAAGAAAAATATCATCACAAGTACTTCTACTACCATAGGAAATGGTACACCTGCTCTAGATATAGAAAGTCTAAATACAAATACAGATGGTATTAATGAAAAGTGATGAGTAGTTAAAGCAATATAAAGTCCTGGTAAAAGTAAAGAAATTAAATAACCTAACCATCTTAATATTCTTAAAAAATTAGTCATATACTTATTTAGATAGTAGTCATCTGGCATTTGAAAATTTTCATAAAAAAAGTATGGTGCTGTAATAACAAAGGGAGTTCCATCCACTATAACTGCTACTCTTCCTTCGAATAATTTAGAAGTTACCACATCTGGCCTTTCAGTGTAGCCTATAGTATCATAAAATGTACCCTTTTCTTTTAATTTCTCTTCTATATAATTTGTATCCAGTAAAAAATCCACATCCATATTCTTCAATTCTTTTCTTATTTGAGAAACCAATTTATCACTGGCTACTCCTTTAATATAACTTAATATTACAATGGAATCAGATTTCTTACCTATATACATACTTTCAAATTTTAAATCTGCATTTCTAGCCTTTCTTCTTATAAGTGAAATGTTATCAACAAAAGCTTCTGTAAAACCTTCTCTTGGACCTTTTATAACACTTTCTGTAATTGGTATACCTACTGATCTTCTATTCCAGCTCTTTGCTTCACAAAATATTAGTCCTTCATAAAAATCAGAAATTATAACTACATCTCCCGAAAGTATATGAAGCAGTACATCATGACTTGTATCTATATTTCCTATAGAATTAGCAAATAAAATACTTTTCTTTATATCATCTGCAGTCTCAATATTTTCTCTTTCCTTTATAATGGGTTCAATTATATATTGACTTATAAACTTAGCATCTGATAAATTATCAATAAATGTTATAAGTATAGAACCTTTTTTACACTTCAGCTCCCTAAATTTTACATCTACATTATCCTTAAGCTTTTCTTTTATAAATGTAATATAATCCTCATTCATATTATCACCTACCTTATTTTTTTCTAAATCTTGAATAAATTTCATTGGATATCAAATAATACAATCAAGTAGAAAGGTTTTAATATTAGTATGGATTTTTCTAAATACTTTATACAAGAGAGGTAATATTATGGATAAATTTAATGGTACTCATCTAATTTTTATTTTATGTGGAATAGCTATAGTTTCAATGAAAACTTATCCTACTGTTTATACTCAATTTGGTGGCAGAGATTCCTGGATAGCTGTTATTTGCTCAGGAGTAATTTTATTCTTATTCGCTTACATGATTATAGGTATATCTAAAAAAAACAATAAATATAATATGTGCGATATCTACCATATTGCTGTAGGAAAAATACTGGGTAATATACTTATTGGATGTTTCATATTAACTCTATTTTTTACTTTAATAGAATGCACATCCATTGAAGCAAATTCAATGCATGTAAATATGTTATCCAATACACCACCATGGTTCTTCACCATATTCTTTGCGATTCCTGCTCTATACACCTTCAGTAAGGGTAAAAATTCAATAGTTATTGTAACTGTAATTGGAATTACTTTAGTAACTATTTCAGGAACTAACTTAGCCATACTTACATCCAAATATAAAAATTATAATTTTCTTCTTCCTATTATGGAACATGGTATAACAAAAAATTTTATTATATCAATAATAAAAAGCTTAGCTCTCTTCAGTTTTTTTTCCGTGATATTACCCTTTTTAACTGAACTTAAAGATAAAAGAACTGTAAAAAAATATATAACTATAGCTCTTATATTTATTGTTCAAATGGAAGTAGTTTCCACCGTAGGGATTATAGCAACCTTTGGAACTTCTCGTGCAAATACAATATATTATCCAAAGTTAATTCAAACTCAACTTGTAAATTATTGGGGGTTCTTAGAGAGTGGAGAATTGTATGTATTGCTACAGGTAATTGCAGGCTGGTACATGAAATATGTTTTAACTCTTTTTTCTATGAAGTTAATATTAAAAAAATTAAATATAAAAAATAAAATTTATACCTATTTAGTAACAGTATTAGTTATAATAGCTGCAATTTTCTTTTCTAGAGATTCTATATTACTTTTCAAAGCAGTAAATATATTTCTTTATATTTCATTAGCTAATTTTATTATTATACCAACTATAGTTTATATAATATTCAATTTTAGAAATAAGAAAAATTTAAAATCTGAGTAATAAAAAAAGTTAGGCTTACATATTGATTATAAGTATCCTAACTCTTTTATATTAATGGTATTGTAAAAATAATGCTTAATTTATATATAAGTTATAATTAAAATTTCATCTTTGACAAAGTAATTATCCTTAATATAGATAATTTTTAACAAGTATTATCTATATTAAAATTGTTTAAGTATATCTATAGAATTTTCTATAGATTCAAGTAAGCTATTTAGTTCAAATACATCTCCTTCTTCGAGTAATTTGTTTAGTTGATTCCTATAGTAAGCAGCTTCTGTCAACTTATTCATCGAAGACAACACAAGTATATCATTTACAATATCTGAAATTAAATTTGATTTAACTTCAAATAACTTTTGAGCATCTTTTATCTCATCTTTTATTTCAAGCATCTGACCATCTAGTTGAAATGCAGCATCTGCGGCATTTTTAAGCTTTTCTCTTATCTCTACTGGTATATCGTGTTTGTATTTGTAATTTAAAGAATGTTCAATAGTTGCCCAAAAATTCATAGCTAAAGTTCTTATCTGTATCTCTGCTAATATCTCTCTTTTTCCTTCAGCTAAATTTAAGGGATATTTTACAATCATATGATAACTTCTATATCCGCTATCCTTTACATTGTTTATATAATCTTTTTCATTTATTACAAGCATATCCTGCCTTTGCCTAATTAAATCTGCTACACGCTCAGTGTCATCTACAAACTGGCACATTATTCGTATTCCAGCTATATCCTCCATATAACTATCAATTTCATCTAAGGTTAAGTTAAGTTTTTTAGCCTTTTCCAGAATACTAGATATTTCTTTTACCCTACCAGTAACAAACTCAATGGGGGAATATTCATTCCTTTTTCTATATTCTTTTCTTATACTTCTAATCTTTACTTTTAATTCGTCTACCGCTTGACTGTAGGGAATTAAAAATGTCTTCCATTTAACCATAGCCACCAAAATCATCCTTTTCAATAAAAGTTTATGGAAATTTACCCTCAGTAAATTATTATAATATTATATGTTACATTTTTCAATTACATAAGGCATATGAAAATAAATAGTAAGTCAAAGATGCGACGTATATTTTGAAGCCTACAAGGAAATAGGTTCTTCAGATAGTGAGCTATCTGAGGGTTCTGTTCACGTGGTAGGATTCAAAATAGACTAGCATAATGACTAGTTATTTATTTGAATATGCCTAAAACATTAATTTAATTTTTCAAATATCCTGTGTTTCACTTATTTTTTTGATATAATAAATTTTAGTTATTAACAATGGAGGTACTTTTATGGATAATAATATTTTTTCAGGTTTAGAGAATTTAGGATTCACAAATGCTGATAATTTAAATATATATGAAAAAAAAGAAGAAAATAAAAATCAATTAAATACTCCCAAAGGTGGTAAAATTGATCCTAATAATCTACTATATGATAAAACCATTACTTGCCCTATATGTGGTAATATTTTCAAAGCAAGATCTGTTAAAACTTCTTCTTATAGGATAATTAATAAATCCAGCGATTTTTTTATTAATTACAGCATAATCAATCCTTATTTTTATGATGTTTGGCTTTGCAATTCCTGTGGATATGCAGCTATGAAAACAGACTTTCCTAAAATAAAAGAATCACAAAAAGAACTTATACAAAAACATATCACTGCAAAATGGAATTCTAAAAGCTATCCTTCTGTATATGATATAAATATAGCTATTGAAAGATATAAATTATCACTTTTAAATTACACTATATTCTATTCTCCTTCAAGCAAAAAAGCTATGAACTGTTTAAAAATAGCTTGGATGTATAGATTACTTGGACAAACTGAAAATGAAGAATTATTTATAAAAAATGCCATTACAGGCTTTAATGATGCTTATATAAATGAAAGTTTTCCCATATATACTATGGATAAATTCACCATGATGTATCTAATTGGAGAACTTAATAGACGTATTGGAAATTTTGATGAAGCATTATTATGGCTTAGCAACGTTATAACCAGTTTAGGTATAAGTCAAAAGCTTAAAAATATGGCAAGAGATCAAAAAGACTTAATAGTTGATGCTAAAAAATCTAGTACAGATTCTCAGTCAATATCAGAGAACCTTAAAAATATTAAAATCCAGAAGCCTAAGAAAAAAGGTTTTTTCTCAAGATTCTTTTAATTTAAAAATATCACTGTACAATAAACAATTTTTGAAAATAATATTACCCTAATAAAAAATCATGGTAATATTTTTATTGGGGTAAAATTTATATAATCACAAGAAGTAATTATATATTCTAATTTATTCTTCTCTACTACTGCTTTTATCCTCTGAAGTGAAGCACCATGTAAATGTCCATAAATAACCTTTTCCACTGGATATTCTTCTAGCAAAGAAGTCATAGCATTGTCTTCTCCTCTCTCACTAAAAGGTGGAAAATGAACCATTACTATTATTTTCTTATATCCTTTATTAATAGCAGCATCTAGAGATAATTTCAACCTTATAAGTTCCCTTTTATATATTTTTTCATCATGCTCTGTAAAATTTTCGAAAGTTGGATTATTCCAACCTCTTGTTCCACATATAGCATAATCTAAATATGCAAAAAAATTATTCTGTATAAAATTCATATCATCATAAAGCTTGTTGAGTTTAGTTATAGAAGTCCAAAAATAATCATGATTTCCTTTAATAAAGATCTTAGTTCCTGGTAGAGAATGAATCCATTCTAAATCCTTTATTCCTTCCTCCATATGCATAGACCAAGATATATCTCCTGCAACTATTACTGTATCTTCTTCCCTTATCATGCTAATCCAATTTTCTTTTATCTTTTCATCGTGTTTATACCAATTATCACCAAAAATATCCATTGGTTTATCTCCACTTAAGGCTAAGTGAAGATCTGAGATAGCGTATAAAGCCATAAATTCACCTCCTCTTTATATTTTGTGTACAATATATTTACCTTCTTATTTATTTGAAGATGATTCATTTACATTTTCATCTAATTCCATAACGTAGTTTATTATTTCTGCAGCTATTTCATATAATTCTACTGGTATCTTATCACCTATATCCACATTTAATAATAAATCTGCTAACTCCTTATTATACACTATAGGAACTTTATTTTCATCAGCATTTTCTATAATTTTATCTGCAATTATTCCCATTCCTGCTGCTGTGACTACTGGTGCCTCATAACCTTTATCATATTTTAGGGCAGCTGCTTTTTTTCTTTCATAAACCATTCTTTCTCACCCTATACCCTTCTATCTAAATTACTAGTATACTCATTATTAAAAAAACTTCTACAACTTACTATATCTACTTCGCTTTCTTTAGGTTTCACTTTTAAATTAACTATATAGCCCATGTTTGCTATCTTATTTGATAGGTTAACTTTAGCTAATTCTAAAAGTTTAGTCCACTTTTCTTCCGACTTTATATCTATATTGAGATTTTTATTATTTATGGTTATGAACGTATCTATTATACCCATATTTATAGTCTTAATGGATGCTATTAGCTTTACATTTTTTGAATCTATTTTCTTTCCACTCTTTCTATCATCTTTAAGGATAAGTTTAAAATCATAATTATTGTTTTTAAAATTTAAAGGTACATCCAAATAATAATACCCCTCTGATATTAAATTAAACAATTTCATATCATTTATATTGTTTCCAACTATACTTAATATTTTCTCAAAACTTTCTCCATTTAAATTTCCCTTGCTTATCAAATCCTTAATAGTATCTTTCATTTCATTAATCTTTGATTTTATTTCATTGATTACGTCTTTATTTAACTTATTACTCAATGCCTTGTTTAGATTACTATTCATTTGTTTATTACCATTGTTTTCCATAAGCTTATTTAAAGTTTCTTTTATACTTCCTAGTTCCTTATAAATGACCGAATCCTGCTTAAAAAGCTTATTAAAACTCTTTATATTATCCCCATTAACCTCTATTCCATTTTCAATAAATGAAGCTAATTCTTCTGGATTAATTCCTTTTAATCCTTTAAAGAAACTTTCTAATAATTTTTTTGCTTCTTTTCCCTTTTCGCTATTTTTATCTATACTATTTTTATCCATATATTGATTTATAAATTCTTCAGCTTTAATAGGATTTTCAATTATACTATCTTTAAATTTCATAATAGATTTTACATTTTGGATATTCTCCTTTGTAAGTGGTATATTATGATTTAGCAAGGACTTTAATATACTGTAATCTTCTTCACTTTCATTATTATTTATATAGTCCTTTAAAATATCCTGCTGTGAATTAATAGTTTTAGAATTACTACTATCATCTGCCGGCATCATTTTAATCTTTATCTTTCCATCTTCATAACCTTCCACAATAAATTTACTAAGGCTATTTACATTATAATTTATATTATTTGTGAGCTTTGCACTAAACTTCCAGCCATTATTCAGCTTTAAAACAATATCCCCATGTGCATTATTATCATCCACTATTCTAGCTGAAAATACTTCTCCAATTTCAAAACTCAACTTACGAACAGCCTTACTGCCACTATACTGCGAAGGTATGTTGACATTTGATATACCAGCCATTGTAATCCCCCTTCCCCCAAATAAATGTTTAATGGTAAACTTCATTAGATTCTACTATAATATTTTATCATCATATATAATTATTCTTAAATTTTATTCTATTATATATTATCGTCGATTTATTGTATTTTTTCAGCTATTAAATTATCTTATTTAACAGCACACACCATAAACATTTTTGAATCAGATCCAAAGTCTTTTTTCATATTAATTGTTTCTTTACTCTAGGCAAAAAGAGCTGTATAACTCTAAAAAATTTATTTTCTAGAATTATACAGCTCTTTTTAATTATCTTTTCTTATTCTACTACTATCTTATAAAACTTCTTCTTTCCTCTTTTTAATAAAACACTACCATCTTTGAAATCTTCTTCGCTTAGCACTGCATTTACTTCTGTAATCTTAGCATCATTTACTACAATACCACCCTGTTGTATAAGTCTTCTTCCTTCTGACTTTGAAGGTATTATCTTTGTATATAAAAGCGCCTCTAGTAGTGCTCCACCTACCATATCCTTCGTTATAGTAAC
Organism: Clostridium arbusti SL206; assembly: GCF_000246895.1. Taxonomy (GTDB): domain Bacteria; phylum Bacillota; class Clostridia; order Clostridiales; family Clostridiaceae; genus Clostridium_I; species Clostridium_I arbusti. The sequence continues at coordinate 20,300 of NZ_BAEV01000052.1, forward strand.
AGTAGGCACATTACTCATATCTTTTCCACCTGAGAAAAGAGCTTCTGCTGCTTTTTCAGCTTTGCTAGCTTCTTCTTCTCCATGAACAAGCTTTGTTACTTCAAATGCTAATATCTTTTTTGCTTCGTTTATTGCCGCATCCTTTAGGCTTCCAAGCCTTCTTACCTCATCCATAGGAATAAAGGTTAATAGAGAAAGACATTTCTCTACATCGGAGTCATCTACATTTCTCCAATATTGATAGAAATCATAAGGTGTTGTCTTTTCTGGATCAAGCCAAACAGCACCACTTTCAGTTTTGCCCATTTTCTTGCCTTCACTATTAGTAAGAAGTGTGCTAGTCATAGCAAAAGCAGGCTTACTTTCTTTTCTTCTAATAAGTTCCACACCTGAAATCATATTAGACCACTGATCGTCTCCACCTAATTCCATTACACAATTATATTTCTTATTAAGTTGAAGAAAATCATATCCTTGCATAAGCATATAGTTGAATTCTAGGAATGTAAGTCCCTTCTCTAATCTTTGCTTATAACATTCAGCTGTAAGCATTCTATTTACTGAAAAATGTGACCCTACTTCTCTTAAAAAACTTATGTAATTTAAATTCATAAGCCAATCAGCATTATTTGCTAAAATTGCCTTGCCATCACTAAAATCTATAAATCTTCCTACCTGTGACTTTATGCAGTTTACATTGTGTTCAATATCTTCTCTTGTAAGCATCTTTCTCATGTCTGTTTTACCTGATGGGTCTCCAACCATAGCTGTTCCCCCACCCATAAGCACTATTGGTCTATGTCCTGCCTTCTGCATATGTGACATAAGCATAAGGGCTAAAAAGTGACCAACATGCAAACTATCTGCTGTTGGATCAAAACCTATGTAAAAAGTTATTTTTTCCTTTTCAAGAAGTTCTCTTATTTCTACTTCATGTGTAAACTGTTTTATAAATCCACGTTCTATTAAAGTATCTAATACACTCGACAATTAAATCACTCCATAAAGCTAAAATTTTTACCTATTTTATTAGTATATATGTAAATTTAACAATTATCAATAATATACTGTATATAAACTTACTTTTATAATAGAATTTATCTGAATTGATTTTTAAATTATGATTTTAATAATTCGCTAACCAATGTAGATTAAAGATAATTGGTTAGTTCTCTGTTGATACTGAACTTTTATCTTTAGTCTACAAATCTATATACACCTGGAAATATAACTTTAAATATATTATTTTCTAGAGAATTTATAAATATAACTTTACCATGACCCTTAAATGCTCTTTTTACCTTGCTAAATCCCTTACCACTCTTCGCAAATCTACCTTTTTCATCCAATACAACTAACTTTTCATAAATCCACATATTTCTTCTAGTAAAATTAATTTCTCTTAATTCTTTCTCTTGAACCATTATTCCAGGACTTATTATTGAAATATTATTATAATTTAATGAAACTTCAATTTCTCTATAATATATTGTATAATCTCTATATAAAATTACATCTTTTATTACTTCACAGACAGCATTAATGGGATAATTTTTAGGTAATAGCATTGATAAAACTCTTTCAAAGCCATCAAGCATATCTAAAAGATCTCCCTTTATTATATAAACCTCGTCAAAACCATTATCTAATTTATTTATAAGTTTTATCATATTATGTGGCAAAAGTATATTATTATTTTTACAAAAAACCAACGCACCACCTAGAGTTAAACAATAATCTTGTGCTTCACTCTCCTTATATATTATAGAAGAACTAGTAAGCAGGGGTAATTTATTGCTTTCATCAATTTCTATACCTTGAAAATTAAAATACCTTTTTACCAGCTTTTCATCTATAAGATTAATATCGCTATTAATAATTGGGCATGTTTCTATGTTCAACTCCATATTTTCTTGGAGCGCAGATATTAATTCCTGCTTTCTCATAGTGTCTGTAGTAGAACCTCTTCTTACATAAAAAGCGCCATTTTCACGGAGTTGATACGGTTTTTGTGATCCCACATAAATAGTTATTACTGCAATCTTTTTATCTGCTATATTTATAAATTCCAAAGAAATTGGTATTGGTGGATCACATCTCATACTTACAATTTGCTGAATTTGCTCTTCTTGTAAATCTGTATCTTCAATACCAACTATTCTTTTTGTCTTATCCTCTACTCCTATAATTAAATATCCACGCCCACCTCTAGAATTTGCAATAGCGCATATATCCTTAGCAAGCTCTTTTCTTCCAGACTCATACTGCACGTCTATTGTCCTTTTAAAGTCCAGTTTAGGTCCTTCTTCTTTCTTGATTAGATTTTTAGCCTTTTTTACATCCACACAAAACAACTCCGTACACAGTATTAGACACTAATAACTTTGTTTCTACCAGAACCTTTAGCAATATATAGCATTGAATCAGCTATACTTAATACCTTTTGCACTGTATCCCCATTTTGAGGATAATAACTAATACCAAAACTAGCGGAAACAGACTGTTTATTATTTTGATATTCAACTAGATTATTACATATATCTTTTCTCATATTATCTATCCTATTAAATACTTCTTCATGATCCTTAACGTTATTTATATACATCACTATTTCTTCCCCACCGTACCTAGCCAAATAGTCATTATCCTCCATGCTGTTTTTTAAAATATCTACCACCGAAATAAGTACTTTATCTCCAAACTGATGACCATAGGTGTCATTAAATCTTTTAAAATTATCTATATCTAGCATTACAATTCCAAATTCTTCTTTAGATTTTTCCAGCACCTTTTTTTCTACAAGTTTAAAAAAATGTCTTCTATTATATATACCCACAAGTGGATCTCTAATAGAACTTTCTTTAACCTTATTATATAAAAAGTTATTTTCAAGAGCTATAGCAATTTGATTTGCAATAGCTGATATGAATGTTATATGATCATGACTGAAAAAATTAAAAAGTGTATGCTCTACTATTATATAACCTTTAAATTGATCTCTAAGATATATTGGCACTCCTATTATAGAGTGAATATCGACTTCATTCTCGGTGCCTAAAATTATAGCATCCTTGCAATTTACCACAAAAGGTTGTTCATTGTTAAGATTTTTAAAAAATTCATTACTTTCAAAAGCGAATTTACTTTTTTTAATATTTGTAGCTTTAACTATTAAGCTATTTTTATCCTTATCTATCAAACATATAGAAGAATAAGTAACCCCCAATATTCCAATAATCATATCATTGATCATAGGAATAAGATTATCAGCACTTACATTGGAATTAATATATTTACTTACTTCTACAATATTAGTAAGTGAATCTAATTTCTTCTCTAGCTGAGTATTTTTTTCATTCATCATCTGTATTGTATTTTCTGCAAAATTTTGATAAGTTTCAAATTCTTCTTTAAGCCTTAGATATTTAGCTTCAACGTTTTTGTTTTTATCCATTATTACCCACTTTCCCCTTATATCCATATATGTGGTTATATAATGATTATATTTCAAAAACGAAAAAAATAAATCATATATTCCTATTTGTAAAATAAATAATTTAATAATATTGAAATTTTTACTTTATATGATATAATATTCATAGAGTAAATTACTCATAATTTAGTAGGTTAATTATCAAGGTGATTTCAACTCCTCCTTTATCATAGGAGCCAGTTATTATCAAGATACATTATTCCTATGATATTTTCAAGGAGGTTTTTATAATGCCAGATAAGACTATCGTATGTAAAGATTGTGGAAAGGAATTTGTTTTCACTGAGGGAGAACAAGAATTCTACAAAGAAAAAGGATTTGAAAATGATCCAGTTAGATGCCCTGACTGTAGAAGAGCAAGAAAAGCTAACAGAAACAATTTCCACAGAGATTAATAGTAATTAAAGAGAGGACATGCCTCTCTTTTATTTTTTATCTATTTATAATTCTTTTAATATTACTTCTTCTTAGCATCTCACTTATAGGAACTGCTATTAATATTCCAACTATAACCTGTGCAATATCTCCTGGCACATGAGTAGCTTGAATCATAATTGCTTGATTTAAAGGTACATTGGTATAAAAATGCTGTACAAACACTCCAGAAATATAATAACCTGCATTCATCCAAACTCCTGCAACTATAAATGCAAAAATATTGTTAATTATGTTTTCACCCTTATAACTACCTCTGTAAGCAATTACAGCTGCAATGTATCCCATGATTCCCTTTATAAAGAAAGTATAGGGTGCCCACATTGAATAAGGTGATAATAAGTCAAATAAACTCATTCCTATAGCAGCAGCTATAGCTGCCTTCTTTTTTCCAAGCAATACTGCTGCAAGAAATACCATGCTATCCCCTAAATGTACGACTCCCTTATAACCAATTCCTACAGGTACATTAATCATTGCTGTAGCTACATACACTATTGCAGCCATAAAAGCTATTTGCACCATGTCAACAGTACTTACTCTTTTTTTTGTTTGCTTAAATTCCATTCTAATCCCTCCGAATATAAAAATTATAATTTCAAAATTTCTCTTGTATCAATATCAATTATAGATAAAATATATATTAATGCAAATGTACCCATACAATAATAAAATTTCATTGTCCACTCACACATTTTAGGCTATAAATGAATATTAATATCAATTTGGGATAGAATATAATTGATATTGGATAATTTAATAATTTTTGTATTCTAGTCTTATGTTTAATTTATAGAGCTTAATTTTTAAATCATAAGATATAAGGCATGTGAAAATAAATAACAAGTCAAAGATGCGAGGTCTATTTTGAATTATACAAGGAAACAGGTTCTGATGATAGTGGTGCTATCAGAGGGTTCTGCTGACGCAGTAGAATTCAAAATAGGCTAGCATACTGACTAGTTATTTATTTGAATGTGCCTAATATAATTAACTTACTTGGAGGATAAAAATGAAATTTTTACGATGGATAGGCAGTCTTTTTTTATTACTATTTATAGTAAGTATAATATTTAGAGCTGGTAGTAATTTAATAAATGTATTACTTATATTTTCTGGTTGTTTACTGCTTTTAGATATACTTTTTCAAAGAAGAAAATCTATATAGAAATATTATTATATAAGTTGTAATTAAAATTATACATTTAATTAATAATAACTAATAGACGAGATTTAACTCAAATAGCTATTTTATAATGAAGATAATTTATTACTATAAAATTATATATATAATTTTATAGTAATAATATAATAAAACTCTATGTAAAAATAATACGGTATAGGGTTTTATTAATTTCTCACTTTAAAGTTAGTAAATATAATTTAATTAATTGCACTAGAACTTAGCTTTCGTCCATAAGTATCTATTTAATTATAAACATTTTTTATAGTTTTCACTAAATATGTACTATACCCTTTCAATTCATTGTCATTATTATAATTTTTATAATACCTTAACTTCTCAACGTCATCTAATATTATACCCAAACAGTTTCCACTATGGGCTCCTAGTATTCCAATACCATGAACCTTCTTCATTATGTTAAGAATATCCTCTAAAAAATCATATCTAAGTCTATGCTGATTTCTAACTATACTTTCTGTAGAACAAAAAGCTAACTTTTTTAGATTTCTTTCTCTTACTCCTTCAATTAAGTTAGGAATCAAGTCCGAAATATCTTTATGCTGTGGAAGATCTTTTTTATTAAATTCAATTGTATTAATTCTATCTTTACCTTCAAAGATCAATACATAAAACTCCATATAGCTTCCTATTTTTTTCTTAAATCTACCATTTTTATAATCAAACAAAGTCATTTTGTTAAATATAATACTGTCCGTTGGCTCTATTTTTAAACATTCTTCCATAAGTTCTATTTCATTATATTTTCTTTTAAAAAGCTTAATCAAGGCACTATACAGTGCACATAAGTCCGCTGTACTACTAGCAAAGCCTTTTCCTATGGGAATACGAGAGTTTATATATATTTTAAGTGTTTCGGCAAAGGATTCATGTCCCCATCTTTTTAACATATTAAACATAAATTTATATGTCTTATAATTTCTCTGATAATTATAAGTACAGTTATCTTCAAATATCCTTACTTTCGTGTAAAGATTAATAGGACAAGATGTTAATACATCTATACCTTCAATACTACCTTGTACTATTTCCCCTACACTTCCTGGATAATATGCAGTAGATTCCATTTATTATCCGCCCCTATATAAAATTTAGATTTATGTATTATTAAATACATATACCAACACCATTACATTCTATTAAGGCATATGAAAATAAATAGTAAGTCAAAGATGCGACGGATATTTTGAATCATACAAGGAAACAGGTTCTGAGGATAGTGAGCTATCTGAGGGTTCTGTTGACGCAGTAGGATTTAAAATAACCTAGCATACTGACTAGTTATTTATTTGAATGTGCCTAATCTTAGTTTGATTACAACTCTAACTAAGTAGAATCTATTGTATTTTTAATAATCTTAAAATAATTATACTTTATATATATAAAAAAGCCAAAGCTGAATTTAATTTAGGATAGTATTTTTTATTAAATTATATTAAATCATATAAAATTCAATTACTTAAAACAAATATTGGTATAACAAAATTAAGGTATCTTAAAGTTATAAACAACTATCTTTAAGATACCTCAGTTTTTATAGAAATATATCTTCATTTA
>NZ_BAEV01000051.1 GCF_000246895.1 Clostridium arbusti SL206
ACACGTAGTATTGATACAAATATTTAGAGTTTTTGTTCAAATTATTTTTTTATTTTTACTTCCAGGTCTTTTTACTTTAACTTTTAGTCAATTAGGACAAATATATTCCATGATTATTAGTGGAAAATTTAATTTTTCTTCAAGCATTTCCTAATTTGATGACAGTTTTAACAATTGTGGTTTTAACTGTAGTATTAAGCAGATTTTTTCTGTGGTTGGTTTTGTGCATTTGGAGCTTTTAATGATTTTATATATATTATATCAAAAAAAATATTTAGAACTAAATTTAAAATTGATAAAAACATAGATGCTATATTAAAGTATACAAAATATTTAGTTTTATTATTTATAGTAATTTTTATATGGACAATGGGCAGTAAGGCGTTTGGAAGCTTTAGTCCTTGGAATGCTTTTGCACAAATAAATAATCTGTCACAGGTTGTATCGAATTATCCAATTGGATTTGGTGTCCTAATATTAATAGGCTTTGGTGCAATATTTATCGAAAGATTTTTCTGTAGATATTTATGTCCTCTAGGTGCTGTATTTACGATAATATCAAAGATTAGTATATTTAAAATAAATAAACCTTCTGATAAATGTGGCAAATGTAGAGTATGCACAAATAATTGTTCAATGGGAATAGAACTCTATAAACTCCAAAATGTAAGAGGAGGAGAATGTATAAATTGTTTAAAATGTATAGAAAAATGTCCTAGAAATAACACTAAGACAACTATTTGTGATGAAAATATTAACCCATCACTGGCTAGTTCAATTGCTATAGTTGCTTTTGCCGGATTATACTCTGCCAATAATATGGCCGGGAAAATTGTCAGTAAGAATTTTCCAACAACCATTTCCGCAAGTGCTAGTAGATCTGTACCTCAAATAAAATATAAAGATGGAACATATACTGGAACTGGTACTGGTTTTAGCGGTGGTACAACTAAGATTTCAGTTACTGTAAGTAATGGTAAAATTGCTAGTATTCAAACAATATCAGATGAGGATACACCAGACTACTATCAAAGAGCGTACGATTCAATACAAAATGAAATAATTTCGGCTCAATCATCTAAAGTAGATGCTGTTTCAGGCGCTACATACAGTAGCAACGGAATTATGGAAGCGGTACAAAATGCATTGAGTAGTGCAGTAGCAAGTACTTCATCCGAAAGTAACACTACCGCACCAACAAGTAGTTCCCCATCAACTCAAAATAGTGATACAACAACAGAAAATAATGCACCTATTAGTAGTAGTACAAGTAGTACAACAAGTAGTGAAACACCTATCAACAGAGATGCTACAACTACTCAAGGTAAATATAAAGATGGAACATACACCGGAACCGGCACTGGTTTTAGAGGTGGTACAACTAAGATCTCAGTTACTGTAAATGGTGGTAAAATTTCCGATATTAAAACAGTGTCAAATGAAGATACACCAGATTTTTATGATAGAGCTTATAATTCAGTACAAGATGAAATAATTTCAGCTCAATCTACTCAAATAGATTCAGTTTCTGGGGCCACATATAGTAGCAATGGAATTACAGAAGCAGTACAGAATGCATTAAATCAGGCCAAAATATAAGATATTTTGTATTTAGAATTATAATTAAACTTTTGAAAATTTAAAAAACACTATGAAATTTAAACAATTTTAATCAAATTTCATAGTGTTTTTATTGCTTTAGAAATTATTCATAATTTTTTACTTTCAAGATACATTCTTTAAATATACAGAAAAGATAGTACCTATTCCTAATTCACTGCTCACTTCAATTTTCCCGTAGTGATCATCTATTATAGATTTAACTATTGAAAGCCCCAAGCCGTATCCACCGTATTTACGTGATCTATGTGACTCACTTCGAAAAAATCTATCAAATACTTTATTAATATTTTCTTTAGATATTCCTATTCCGTTGTCTTTAATCTTTAGTACAATGAAATCATCTTCATAATCTGTACTAATACTTATAGCACCTTTTTCCTCATCTGTATGACGTACAGCATTTTGCACCAGGTTATAAATAACTTGTTTTATCTGATTTCTATTAACATAAGCTAACGCATTATCCCTTAATTGTAATTCTATTTTTCTTTCTCCTGAAAGTATTTTCAACTGTGGATATATTTCATGTATAATGTCATTAATATTTTCTTTATTCATTTTTATTGGAACATGCTGATCTAATCTAGTCAACAATAATAAATCATTAACCAATTTATTAAGTCTCTCACTTTCCATCAAGATACTATTTAATGCTAAATTTAATTGTTCTTCATTTTTTGCCGCTCCTCTTAGCAAAACTTCTGTGAAACCATGAATGGAAGTAAGCGGAGTCCTTAACTCATGGGAAGCATCAGAAATAAACTGCCTCATCTTTTCTTTAATGTATTGTTCCTTTTTAAATGATGCTTCTATTTTTCCCAGCATAGTATTAAATGCACTTGATAGTTTATTAATTTCTAATTGTCTATTGTATACTGGTAAACGAGTATTTAGTTGTCCAACATTAATATTTTCTACAATATTAGTCATATTATAAAGAGGCTTTAAAGTATATTTAAATACTTTGGTACCAAATATTCCTCCCATAATTAATGTTAAAATTGAAACCATTACATAGGTATACAACTGACGGTAAAGTATATCTTGAACAGGTTTTGCTGAAATACTTAATTGTATTAAACCTGATGGTGAATGTAAATCTCCAATTTTGCGAAAAGCTACTATTTGCAGATTATTATTTTCGTCTTTAACTAACGTATAGCCCTCTAGAGTTCCTCTTTTCTTAAATAGTTTTTTATAATCATCTTGTAATAACCTAGGAATAGGAATAGTCTCTTTTAGTCTATCCTGTTTTTTTGATTTACTAATATCATGAAGTTCTGTATTGCTCACTCCTTTACTGGCACCTGCTATACGATTTCCATTAATATCTATAACTGCTGCACTCATATTTGAATCAATTGTTTTATCTATAAGATTATTTGAATTCTCTATTACAGATTTTTCCGTTTGTATTTGTTGTAAGTTGTATTCATCAATATTATGAAACCTTGAATCTAAAACCTGCTCTTTACCACCATATAGATATTCTTTCATGGTTACATATTGTAATACTCCAATTATAACTAATAGTAATATTAATATTAAAAAAAATCTAGATAATAATTGCCACTTTAGACTATTAGTTTTCAATATATTTCTCAGCTTTTTCATTTATATTACCACCCTGTAACCTACTCCACGCACATTACAGATAACTTTATGCTCCTTATCTCCAATCTTATCGCGTAAATATCTAATATATACCTCTACTATATTTTCTTCTCCATTAAAATCATACCCCCAAACTTTTTCAAGTATTTCAGCTTTACTCAGTACTAATCCATTATTTATCAATAAATGTTTAAGTAAATTATACTCTGTTGGAGATAGCCCTAAAATCTTATTTTGAAAAGAAATTTCATGAGTACCATCATTAATTGAAAAATCTCCTATAAACAATACATCAGTCAATTCTGGAAAACTATTACGAAGTCTTGCATTAATTCTTGCTAATAACTCCTTAAAACTAAAAGGTTTTATCATATAATCATCTGCACCTAAATTTAATCCCTTAACACGATCATCAATTTCTTCTTTAGCAGTAAGCATGATAATTGATGTCTTAATTGATTTCTTTATTGCAGAGCATACCTCATAACCACTCATGCCAGGCATCATTATATCTAATATTATAATATTGGGCTTTAATTTTTTTGCTAAGCACACTGCCTCAATACCGTCAGCTGCAGTATGTACACTAAATCCTTCAGCCTCTAAACCCATTTTTATAAACAGTGTTATATTCTCTTCATCGTCTACCACAAGAATATTTATTTGATCTTTATTTAATGAAGTCATAAAATCTATCTCCCTCTTAATTTTATGCTTAGTAAAATTATATACAAATATCATAATGGTTATTCAATAACTACTTTCGAAAGTAATTTATCATTGAAACTTGCTTCTACGTTCCATAAAGACCACATCGTGCCACACGCCATTACTCATTTTAGCAACTTTTTCTCTTATGCCAACCCTCCTAAATCCACATTTCTTATGTAGCTCTATGCTTGTAGTGTTTTCTCTTACAATACCTGATTGTAATGTCCAGAACCCCTCTTCTTCAGATTTTATAATTAAGCTATTAAGAAGATTTTTCCCTATGCCTAATCCTCTATAATTTTCCCCAATATATATGCTGACTTCTGCAACCCCTGCATAAACACATCTACTTGATGTGGGACTTAACGCAACCCATCCCAATATATCATTTTCTACTGAACGTGCTACTAATCTACAGGAAGCAATATGTCCATTATTCCAATTTTCAAAAGTTGGAACTTCTGTCTGAAATGTTGCTTTCCCTGTATTAATGCCCTCTAAATATATCTTTGCTACTTGCTCCCAGTCCCATTCTTTCATTTCATCAATTTTATAATCCATCTTTTTCTCCTCCAACCACTTGTCCGATGACTACCCGCTCTAATTCTCCCATTATACGACTCACACAACATTAAAGTTGGAATAAAGAGCAGCTATGTCCCTGAATAACTATCTCTAAGCATCATATGTCATAAACAAAACCTCCTCCTAATGCCAAGATGTCTATTTATATGCCTTAACATGTGCTCCTGCAAAAGCTCCATCAAGAAGCTCAGAATCTATCTTACTATATACATCTCCCAAGTTTTTCTGTTTTGCAATATCCTCTATTATTTCTTTGGTGTATATATTAACTGGAGTAATTTCAATATCTTTAAATCCAACAATTTCAAGTATTTTTTTATACTCATTAACTTCCAAAGCACCAGCAATACATCCAACCCACATTTCAACACTTTTCCTTATATTCTCAGGAATATCTTTAAGAACTACAACATCAGCTATTGCTAGTCTTCCACCATTTTTCAATACTCTATACGCCTCTCTTAATGCATCTTCTTTACTCTCACAAAGATTTATTACACAATTTGATGTAATAACATCTACACTTTCATTTTTAAGAGGAATGTCTTCAATATATCCTTTAATAAACTCTACATTTTTCACTTCCATTTTATATTTATTTTTATTTGCTAGTTCAAGCATTTCATCTGTCATATCAAGACCGTATACTTTTCCACTTTCACCTACATACTTTGATGAAATAAATACATCTATTCCACCACCACTTCCTAAATCCAATACCACTTCTCCCTTTTGAGGATTTGCAAGTACAATAGGGTTTGCACATCCTAGTGACGCATTAATAGCTTCCTCTGGTAAGCCTTCTATATAATCTTTTGTGTAAAGATTTGAGTTAATTGCAGCATCATCTCCACAGCATGAACTGCCGCACCCACAAGTAACTTTAGTTTCAGCATTTACTTTTTTAGCTATACCTCCGTAATAGGCTTTAACTTGTCCCTTAATATTATTTTTCATATTTAAATTCCCCCTAACAACATTTATTTTCACTTACAGCTTTGATTAGCAGCTTTAAGCTATCAAGCACTTGTTCTCTTTTATTTTCTGGAATAGAATTGAAAATAGCATTAAAATACTGTTTCATTCCCTCTTCAATATTTTTAAATATCTTTATTCCTTCATCCGTTAACTTTATAGTTACGTACCGTCTATCTTCTGGATGCAATTTTCTAACTACTAATTTATTTTCTACAAGATTATTTATCGTTCTGCTCATTGTACTTTTATCTAAGGTTAATATCTCAGCAAGCTCATTTAAAGAAATTTCTTGTGTTCTTCCAATTTCCACGATAGCATGACATTGTGAAATTGTTACACCACAGCAGCTTGCATCTCCCTTTTCCAATATTCCTAAGTTTCTTACAAATACTCTAATCAGTTCACGCAAATAATTACTTCCCTGGCCTTCCATTTAATCACCTCAATTTAATTGTAATAAAAAACTATTGTGTATTGCAACTAATTTTTGATTTACTTAATAGATTTTTTTTATTCATTAGGAAGAAGCTAAATATTTATGCATAAATATTTATATTAATTACATAAAACTACAACCAATTTTTAAATATATACGCTGTAATAAATTATATTCATTATAATATATCTATTCTACTCAAACTCCTTCTATACCAGCACTATCTGTCATTAATTAAATCTACAATTTTAATTTCAACTTGTTTAAGATAATTTTATCCCATGCCTCTATTTAAATTAAAATTTAAAATAGCACATTGTATATTTATAAATTTAAGTGTATAATAATACACACAATATATTATAAATTATTAAATCTTTTTAAAGAATAAATTTATCCGATAACAGTAGCACATCTCTGAATAATTCATCTAAACTCAGCAGGAGTACAAACTCCCATTAAATAATATTTATTGATGAAAGGTGTTGATATATTCATGAAACAAATAAACATAAATTATACTGATAATCTTATAAGCCAAAATGGAAATTCAATATTGTTTACTACAAATCGTCCAAACATCGTAATGGAACAAAGTTTTAGATTTAACTCTTTAAGTATATTACTAATTAAATAATTTTTATATTTAAAAATAAAACCACCAATTAGCTATATATATAAACTAATTGGTGGTTAAGCAACTCCTAACTCATTTGAACAATCTGATTCTATTTGAATATCCATCACCCTCTTCTAGTTATTTTTTATAATGTGCATTACACTATAAAAATTTACTATTTTGCTTTCTTTAAATACAATCTTCTTCGATATATTATATATTGATTAATAAAATAATTAAGTTAACATAGTATACTAATCTATACATATATCTTTACAATTTCTAATCATTTCAGCAAGTTTTTGTGGCAGCCCGCTTTCTTCAATGGATTCTACAATTATTTCAAAATCATAAGGAACATTTACAATCTGAACTTTTACATTAACTTAAAGGCCACTACAAAAACTTTATAATTCAGTTTTGTAGTGACTTTATGACTTTAGTTAATTAATTCTAATAACTCTTTACCTTTCACTTCCTCCGCTTTCCATTGAATCACCGCAAAATTCCCCTTAGAAATTTCATTCACCTTATTTATCCAGGTTATCTCATTAGCCGCCTTAGCCCTAAGTATTTTATTCACAGTATCAGCTGCCCAAAAGCTTGAATTTATAACCCACCATTTACTACTAATTCCTGCTCTATTCAAATCTTCTTCTAACCTAGCTGCCTCATATACAGGTGTAGTTTCAGCTAAAGTCACAATAACAACCTCTGTTTCTTTAGGATCTCTAAGCTTTGGCAACAAGTCTTTAACTGCTTCTGGTATATCTCCCTGAGAACGCTGTATCTCTTTATTATAACTTTCGGTAGAATCTAGTAATAATAATGTATGACCAGTTGGAGCAGTATCAATAACCACTACTTCATTTTTAGCTCTTTCAACTATTTCTGCAAAAGCTCTAAATACAGCAATTTCTTGAGTGCAAGGCGATCTTAAATCTTCCTCTATATAAGCTATATCTTCTTCACTCATTGTTTCCTCTGCTTTTCTTAAAACTTCTTCTTTATACTTTTCTAATTCTTTCTTTTCATCCACATGACTTAAAGTAATACCATAGCTATCATCTAAAACAAATTTTAAATGTGCTGCTGGATCTGTGGTAGTTAAATGTACCTTTTTACCTTTTTCAGCAAGACCTAATGCAATAGCTGCTGCTATGGTAGTTTTGCCAACTCCGCCTTTTCCCATGGTAAAAATCACTTTTTTATTGGTAGTATATAAATCTTCAATAACCACCTTTAGCCTTGAAACTTGCTTAATATTTAAACTTTTATCAGTATATTCAATCTTATCTTCCTTTAAAAAAGCTCTTATATTATCAATCCCAGTTACATTATAAGCTCTTAATGGAATTTCATATTTTTCTAAAGGGCTTAAACCTTCAGGCATTTCTTTTAAAGCCTTCTGTTGCTTTACATAAAGTTCATTTGAAAGATTATCATCATGATTTTTCAAGACTCCATTTATAACTAGCAATTGATTATTTATACCTATATCCTGTAATTCTTTTGATGCTCTTTCTGCTTCCTTTAAAGGTACATTTTCTGGACGTGATACAAGTATAAGAGTAGTTTTTTCTTTATCTGATAAAGTTTTTACTGCCTTTTTATAAACTTCTTTTTTACCTTCAAGTCCTGATAACTGTCCTAAACAAGATGCTCCATGAGTGCTTTCATTCATAAAATTACTCCAAGCTGATGGAAGCTGAAGCATTCTTAAGGTGTGTCCTGTTGGCGCAGTATCAAATATAATATGATCAAATTCTTTTTCTGCTTTTTCATCTGTTATAAAATTAGAAAACTCATTAAAGGCTGAAATCTCTACAGTACAAGAACCCGAGAGCTGTTCTTCCATATTTTTTATTACTGCATCAGGAAGCTTTCCTCTATATGGTCCAACAACACTCTCTTTATATTCTCTTGCTGCTTCTTCCGGACTAAAGTTAGCCACCACTAAATTTGGAACTTCTTTAATAGCAACCCCTTTATTATCTAACTTAGTATTGAATACATCCTGTAAATTTGAGGCAGGATCTGTGCTAATAAGCATAATTTTCTTACCTTGATCTGCTAAATTTACTGCAACTCCACAAGCTGTAGATGTTTTTCCTACCCCGCCTTTTCCAGTAAAAAATAGATATTTAGTTAAATGTATATCATTTGGATTAAAAATATTTATCATATTCATTCCTCTTTTCTTTAATTAACAGCATCCATCTTTACAGTCGCAGCCTTTAGACTTAATTTTAAGTCCAGTACTAATATAATTTTGTGGTATATCAATGAATTTACAAAACTCAGTGTTAGTAGGATATGTCTTTGTCTTTACCACCTTATCATCAACTATAGTAACTGGCAGTACATCCATTCCATCACTATTTAGTAGTTCATTTATTATTTTGTTATCAACAAAAGCCTGAGGACTATTTGTTAAATTATACCTTTCAATTAAAACACCTTTTTTATTTAAAGTACTTAATACTGTAGATACTCTTAATAACTCTGGATCAACCCCTGGTCCACATAATCCTGTTGAGCAACACATAGCTGGTTCAAAAATAATCATTTTTTTCATAAATAATCGCTCCTCTTAATTAATGCATCGTAAATAAATAAACAGTCACTTTATTAGTTTATTTTCAAATGCCTTATAGTTTTTATGTCCTCCAGAAAGGTTGTAAACTTTCTTAAAGCCATTGTTTATTAATATATTTTGTGTTGCGTTTCCCGTTACTCCCTTGTTACAGTAGGTCACAAAAATCTTATCTTTATCTAATTCTTTAGTTTTATCTCTAAATTCTGAATGTGGTATATTTATAGCATTTTCCACATGAGCTTCTGCATATTGTTTACTTACCCTGGTGTCTATTACTATGACATCCTTTTTAGCTTCCCTAAGTTCATTAAGTTCTTTTGGTGTTATTAATTCCCTGCCTCTGTTTATCTGATTATCCAAAATCATTCCTGTATACATTACAGGATCTTTTGTTGTGGAGAATGGTGGTGCATAAGCTAAATCCAAATGAAATAAGTCTTCTACCTTTGCTCCAAAAGTTATAGCTGTAACAAATACATCAATTCTCTTATCTACCCCAGTGTATCCAACAATTTGAACCCCTAGTAACTTTCCTGTATTTCTATCAGCAACAGCTTTAATAACCATCTCTTTCCCATGATAGTATTTTGGTTTATCCGGTTTAATATTATGACAAACTACAGTATCAAAACCTTCACTTTGTGCCTCTTTTTCTGTGAGTCCTGTTTGTGCAACCGTCATATCAAAAACTTTAAAGATTCCAGTACCAAGAATCCCTCTGAACTCAAGGCTGCCCCCGTTAAGCTGATCTCCTGCTATTCTACCCATTTTATTTGCGGTTGAACCCAGTGGTCTGTATAGTGGCTTTTTATTGATAACAGAAAAACTCTCAGTACAATCACCACAGGCATATATATTCTCTATATTTGTCATCATTTTTGTATTTACCCTTATGGATCCATTGGCTCCAAGTTCTATACCAGCTTTCTTAGCAATCTCTACATTGGGTCTTACTCCAATAGACATTATAACAAGATCTGTATTTAAAATTTTACCACTTTCTAAGACTACTTCATTAACAAAGGGTTCTCCCCTTAACTCTGTTACAGAATCACCTAAAATCAAATTAATATCTTTACTATTTAAATACTTTTCAACATATACAGCCATATCACTATCAATCCCTGGAGTAACCTGATTTAGTCTTTCTACAAGGGTAACCTCAATACCAAGCTTTTTTAAATTTTCCGTCATCTCAACACCAATAAATCCTGTTCCTATTATCACTGCTGATTTAGGTTTATAATTTAAAATGTATTCCTTTATTTTATCCGCTTGCCTAACATTTCTTAGATAGAAAACATTGCTCTTTTCTGCACCCTCTATATTAGGTACTATAGGCTTTGCTCCTGTTGCAATAACTAATTTATCATAGCTTTCATCAAATACATTATTAGTATCTAAGTTTTTTATATTCAAAGTCTTATGCTCAGTATCTATTTTTAAAACTTCATGCCTTCTGAATACATCTACATTGTATTTTTTCTTAAAAAATTCTGCGTTTCTTGGAGTTAAATCATCTCTATCCTGTATTTCTTCACCTATATAATAAGGTAAGCCACATCCAGAATAGGATATATCATAATCCATATCATATATTTTTATTTCTGCATTTTCATCATTTCTTCTTGCTTTTGCAGCTGCAGAAGTTCCTCCAGCTACAGCACCTATTATAAGAATTTTCATATACATTCTCCTCGTATGTTTATTTCACTTTTTTCTACAATTAAATTCTGATCTAAACTAGAAAATAGTTTGTAAAAATTCTATTTACAGTATACTGACTAATTATTTTTTGAAGATGCCTTATATCCAAAATATTTTCTTCCCCACATTAAAGCTACATGTACAAGTCCGATCATTACAGGGACTTCAATTAATGGTCCTATAACAGCAGTAAATGCTTCTTTAGACTCTATCCCAAACACTGCAACTGCAACTGCTATGGCAAGTTCAAAATTATTACTTGCAGCAGTAAAGGATAAGCTAACTGTTTTATGATAATCTATTTTTGATTTATAACTTATATAGAAGGAAATAGAGAACATAATAATAAAGTATATAATCAAAGGAATTGCAATTCTTACAACATCCATTGGAAGCTCTATAATATATTTTCCTTTAAAAGTGAACATTATAACTATAGTAAATAGTAAAGCTATTAATGCTAAAGGACTTATCTTAGGTATAAATCTTTTAGTATACCATTCAGTTCCTTTTTTAGGTTCTAAAAATAATCTTGTGAGCATACCTCCAATAAATGGAATACCCAAGTAAATTATTACTGAGTGAGCTACTTCTCCCATAGAAATATGAACTTGCATACCTGGAAGTCCTATTGCTTTTGGTAATACAGTAATAAATATATAGGCAAATATTGAATAGAACACTACTTGAAATATGGAGTTAAATGCTACTAGTGCAGCCGCGTATTCATTATCCCCATCAGCAAGGCTGTTCCATACAATAACCATAGCAATACATCTTGCTAGCCCTATAAGAATTAATCCAACCATAAACGGTGGATAATTTCTAAGAAAAAGAACAGCTAGAACAAACATTAACACTGGTCCTATAAACCAATTTTGAACTAATGAAAGCCCTAATACTTTTGGATTACGAAAAACCTTGCCAAGTTGCTTATAATTGACTTTAGCAAGAGGTGGATACATCATCACTATAAGTCCTATAGCTATTGGAATAGATGTTGTCCCCACTGATAAATTTGACAATACATCAGACAAACCAGGAAGCGCCCAGCCTAAAAATATTCCAAGTCCCATTGCAATAAAAATCCATAGTGTTAAATAACGGTCAAGACATGATAATTTTAATGATTTACTACTCATAATAAAACCTCCATTGTTTAGTTATTGCTACAAAAACATACCTTCCCAGCTTTCAAATCATCACAGTTTAAACCACTGCTCTTATACTTTTTTAATCTTTCATAATCCATTTGACACTGCTGAAGTTTCATTGTTTCTTTTTCTATGATTTCTTTTATAAATAAATATTCACTTGTAGTATTTTCATTTATCTTATAATACACGTATTTCGCTATTTTATAATAGTCAAGTATTTTAGCATTGGTAAGCTTTGTTAAGTGTCTTGACACATTTGACTGTGTAATATCCAGTATCTCTTCAATCTCACAAACACATAGCTCACCATCTCTAAGTATATTTAATATTCTTATACGTGTTTCATCTGATAATGCCTTCATCACTTGTATTAAATTCAAAGTTATTACCTCCTTCACTAAGTTTATATAATTCATCATATTCATATATTCAATTATAATCATATAATACTTATTTATAGATTACAAGTTATTATTTTAAATTTACTAGTAAAATGTCTATCTAAAAATGTTGTCACCCACCAAGTTAGGCATATTCAAATAAATAACTAGTCAGTATGCTAGCCTATTTCGAATCCTACTGCGTCAGCAGAACCCTCAGATAGCCTACTATCATGGTCACCTGTTTCCTTGTTGGATTCAAAATATTCGTCGCATCTTTGACTTACTATTTATTTTCACATGCCTAAGCCATTAATTTCTAGCACAAAAAAAACAAACCACCAATTAGCTGTATATTATATAAACTAACTGGTGGTTAAGCAATTTTTACTTATTAGAACAACACTATTATATTTAAATATCAGCACTCTCATCCTAAGAAACAAAACGCTCTTTAGAATAGTCATCTATGAGATCTTTAAACTGTTTTTCGATTCTTACAATTAAATCGGCATCTTTTTGCTCATCTAAACACAAATATGGTTTTCCATTATAATTTCCCTTATAAGTGAGCACATCTTTGATTGATTCTTCTTTATCGTATATTTCCTTGATGATTTTACATTCTTTATCCTTCTCATTAATGGATAAAATGGAATAAAGTAAACCTGCTGCAACACCGAACTCCAACATAGGAGTAGGAACATCATTTTCTTGTGCTAAATTAATAGTTCCAAGTACACGTTCACCTCTTTTTAGTTTTCTAAGAGGGTCACGCCCAACACGGATGCATGGGTCCTTAAAAGAATATCTGCATCGTTTAATAAAGTTGTCAATAAAGTTGTCCACATACCCTGTTAATTCTGTATTATTTTTTACAATAGCAGGTTTTATTTCTTTTTTCATTACCCTTTTCACAAGTGAAATTACTCGTTCATCTCCCATACCTTGACCAATTGTTTTATAACCTAGAAGGCTTGAATACCAGGCAATAATGGCATGAGTTCCATTGGATAATTTATTTTTCACATCCTGCATTTCCGCTATATTATCCACAGTTTTAATTTGCCTCATTCTTTCTAAAATAGGACTCCCTTTACTTGCATACAATAACATATCAGGTTCACTGTTAAATAAAGTAATATTCAGCTTAGATAATTCCTGCGTAATTTCTGATACATTGTATAGTTTTTTAGAAATATCTTTTACTAAATTAGCATCTTTGTTTCCATTATCATTTTCTTTATTCCTTTTCTTATCTTCTTTGCTATCCATGCCATTTTGTTCTGAAGAATTCTCTAAAATAGAACCAATATTCAGTTCTTTTTTGGATATATTTGCTTCAACAGTTTTGAAATTCATGCGTACCTGTTTTAAAAGAGTATTTTTCTGGATTTTAGAAACCATTCTGTTTACAACTGTCTCCGCAAAAAAAGTTTTATCTATAATTTTCTTTGCTTCCTCTTCTCCCACAAAATTTTTCAATGCATTTTCAACATTAGTTTTTACAAATAACCCTCCTCCAATTTTATTTAATATTACAAGGATTGTTATCTCTTTGCCGTTATTCTTATGTCTTTCTATTAAACCTTTTGCAATAATACCTGCCTCTTTTTTAATTGCTGCTTCTGGAAGACTGAGTCCGATTATTTCTGATTCAGTATACATCTTCTTCATTTCCTCTTCCTCTGAAATATCTACCAGTCGTACATTAGTAATTGTTTGATCAAAAGCTAAATTTTCATAATGAACATTAAATTTACCAAAAGAATTAACTAGTTCTATCAAATTGTGATTTCTAGTAGCACCTATTATTTCAATGGGTCTTGTATAACCATCCCAATGTGAAAAAATCTGGGTTAAATAACCTCCACCTATGGCACCAAATCCATGAATTCCTACCTTCATGTGGTTAAATCTTCGTGGAAAATGTTCATTTAATCTTGGTGGTGTAGGCATTTTAGCAGTGAATTTTATTAAGTCATTCAAAAAATCCATCATACTATCATATGGCTTAAAGGCACGATCCTTGATTTCCTGTTTAGGGTCTTTCATATCTTTTACAAATATAGGCATTGCTCCAGAATCTTCAGCTGCAAGAAGTCCATTTTGAGAATCCTCAAGTATTAAACAATTTGAAGGTTCACAATTTAATTCACTAGCTGCTTTTAAAAATATTTCTGGATTCGGTTTTCCATTTTTCACCTCATCCCCACACACAATAATATCAAAATAGCTCATTATATTAGAACGCATAAGATACTCTTCTGTTATAGCTCTTCTACTTGAAGTAGCAACTGCAAGCAATACTCCATTTTTCTTTAGTCTCTCTAAAACATCAATGAGACCATTCTTAATGGGGACTCCATTTTTTCTAACATAATCCAGCTCAAATTCATCTGCTTTTTTACGAATTTCCTTGTAAGGATAGTCCTCTCCATATTGTCTCTTGGCAAGTTTTTCTGAAGACTTTGCACTAAGGCCTAAAGAATCTATTAATAGCTTATCATCCATACTCTTTCCATAAAGTATTTCAGATGCCTGTTTTATCATTTTCATTCTAAGTCTTTCTGTATCAAACATAGTTCCGTCCATATCAAAAATAGCTGCGTTTACTGTTTTTGTTTCAAAAATCATATTTTTCCCTCCATTTTGAAATTCTGTATCTTGCGAAAATTCTAGTTATTATTAATCTACTTCATATAACGACTATTTAGTTAACACTCGTATATACAAATTAGAAAATGTGGGTATAAGATTAAGTCAATATCTTGAATACATATTCAGTTAAAAACCTTTGTTTAACTGAATAATATATTATGATATCCCTGTGATGCATTTAATTTAAGCATATGCATTTTAACTGACAACCCAATTATATAATACAAGTTGTTAGTAGTCAAATTGATAATTGTCATGTAAATGTATTCAAAACAAAAAAATGAAGGAAATTATTAGGTTTTTATCCCCAATTTTCCTTCATTTTTTCGGACAATTTTTTTATTTATAGCCATGGCTTCTTATTTAATTCTTTTTCTCATGTTTATTGTAAATTAACTATTTTAACCTACTTTTTCTTCACTTTATTTAGGCAATAATCTAAAGTTAATATCCACATTAATTCTCCCCAAACATATTGTGGCATAATATTAATACCAAGGTATGGAAGGATAATTGCTATTATGGTGGACAGAGCTGAAAAAACTATTAAAGCTATGCCTTCTTTATTTATATTTAAATTATTTATAGCATTAATTGATAGCATAAGGAAAAATATATTTATCAAAAGATAAGCTATATCTATATACCAAAAATTATGATTTAAATTCATTGTATACCCTAATGCACTATCGTTTATCATTGTTATATATATATTAACTTTTGAAATCAACAAAAAATACACTACTATAAAGGCTAAGGCTGCTAATGTAATATGTAAAAAATTTATACTATCTCGTCTTAATAAAATATACAATGATATAACACTACAAATTGGCATGCATACCAAATATACAAAGTAAACAGGCTTCATAATGTACATATAACTAATATTATTATTTATATACATTATGAAAAGTGATATACATCTTAACAATAACAACATTAAAACAATACCACTAAGCATTCTTATTTTTTTAGGCCCTTTTAAACATAAATTCATTCCAAATAATACTGATAATAAAACAAGTAATAATAAAATTAGATATATATATACTATCATATTCTTCTCCTCAAACTTATTATTACTTATTAATATTAATTTGAAAGTGTATTTATTCTTCTATACCTAAAATTTTTAGTCCATGCTTTACGCAGGAAATTTTAAGAGGAAAATCAGGTCCTCTCTCCCCGTCTATGTCCGTACCTATATCTTCATGACTTTCTATTTCAAGTTCATCAGTTTTGAAATACATTATTGAGTTATTATTTAAATGGTCCCCTTTAATCATATTTATAAGTAACCCTAACATATCCACCGGGTTACTAGCTTTAATTATAATTACATCTAGAAGACCGTCATCTACATAAGCCTTGTAGGCAAAATTTAAATTTCCTGCAGTTTGTCCATTAAAGATAAGCATTAAATACATATCTCCATCAAATACATGCTCAGCTGCCTTTACTTTAACCTTTAATTTTTTAAAATTAGGGAGTTGTTCTATCCCTTTAATATAGTAAGCTAACTTCCCCATAGTATTCTTTAAATTAATATCAATTTTCTGCGATATATCAGTAAATAATCCCATACTAGCTACATTTATAAAATATTTATCATTTATTTTACCTAAATCCACTTCTTTTACCCTTGTATTCAGTATTTGTTTACAGGCTTTTTCAATATTATTTGGCATTCCAATAAATTTTGAAAAGTCATTGGCGGTCCCCGTAGGAAGTATAGCTATTGGAATATCTATTTGATTATTTTTCATACAATTGACTACTTTATCTACAGTTCCATCTCCACCGGCTATAAGAATATATTCATACTCCTGATCTAAATCTTCAAAGGCCTTATCTATGCTAAATACCATACTTATTCTGTATGGTATTATAGTATAGCCCTTTTTTTGATGCATACTTATAACTTTATCTATATTTGATGCAATAGAATTTTCTCCTGAATAAGGATTATAAATAAACTTTACTTTATTCATACTAAACCCTCCTAAACAATAAATTTTATATTAAAAACTTGTAAAAGCATAAATTTACCATTCAATTATAACATTAATAACACAAATTTTTATAAAAACCAATTTTTTATAAGTTATTTTTATAGAAATAACAAGTCAAAGATTTACGTAACCTTTGACTTGTTACCTTTTTCAAGATACCTATAAATTAATTTATCCGATGACTACCATCCGTAAAAACATAACGGCTGCTACGTCCCTGGATAACGATTTCTAAGTTTCAGAAATCGAAAACAAAGAACTCTGTTTATATTATTGGTACACAAGGTTCAGAAATTTCACACAGTGTCATTTCTGCTACATTTTTCATAGTAGAATCGGTTGCTATATCTCCTAGAGAAATAATACCAACTAAATTACTATTTTCTACTACTGGAAGTCTTCTTATCTGTCTTTCACTCATTATTCGAGCTGCATCATTAGCTTCCATATCAGGCTGTATAAGCACAGGATTTGATGACATTATCTCTTTAACAGTTTGTACTTTAGCATTTTCACCATTAGCTACAGATCTAAGAGTTATATCTCTATCTGTAATAACGCCTACAACTTTTTCTCCTCTACAAACGGGAATGGATCCAATATTGTGTTCCACCATAAGCTGAGCTGCTCTTTCAACAGTATCATTTGCATTTAAACTAGCTACACTTTGAGTCATTATTTGGCTAACTTTCATAATAAAAAACACCTCCTAGTTGTATTTTAACCAAGAGTGTTTTTTTCTATGATACTTAATTACTTTTTATTTTTCTATATCTTCTATAGAAATAGGAGGCTGTAACTGCAACTCCTACCATTACAGCAATTGGCACTAACATTTTCAATGAAAACGGCTTATTTAAATGTTTTCCCATAAAAGAATAAGATAACATTTCTGGTATTATTCCAAGCATAGTTCCAAGAATAAAATCTGTATATTTCATTTTTGTAAGTCCAGCAGCATAACTAAGAGGATCATATGGAAAAACAAAAGACAATCTCATAAGAAGCATTATTAAAAATCCATGTTTTTCTATTCTATCATCAAGTTTAAAAACCTTTCCTCTTAATATTTTATCCACAAAAGGCTTTCCAAGAATGTGAGCAAGCCAAAAAGCTAAAGACGCAGAGAAGAAGCACCCTATCATACTCAGCATAAAAGCATAAATTGGTCCAAATATATTTCCTGCCAATATAGATAATAATGATGCTGGTACTACCAATACAATGGGTTTAAGTGAATATATTAAAGCAAAAATAACTGCTGCAAACTTTCCATAACTTAAAATGTAGTTTCTTAAATGTCTAATGGATATGTGTCTTCTAAATTTCATCATATCTATGTATGTAAATATTCCCCTATACCTAAAGAGTAAAAACAAAATAAAAGCTACACAACAGATAATAAGG
Organism: Clostridium arbusti SL206; assembly: GCF_000246895.1. GTDB lineage: Bacteria > Bacillota > Clostridia > Clostridiales > Clostridiaceae > Clostridium_I > Clostridium_I arbusti. Next base: position 18,493 of record NZ_BAEV01000051.1, read on the forward strand.
GTATATTTAATTTTATTGTAATCAGATTTTTTCATACTATTTTATCATCTCCAGTATATTATATATAATATCATTGTAGCAAATCATATTCAAATAAGTGGCAAATAAGTATACTATTCTATTTCGCATCACAGTTAGTTAGCAGAACATTCTAATAGTACCCCTATTATCAGAACCTATTTCCTTGTATACTTCAAAATATATGTGCTATCTTTAAGCTGCTATTTATTTTAACATACACAAATTCATTTCTAGTATTTACAAAAACTAGGCACCTTATATATAAAAATGTTTATAATCTATTAACTAATTCACATAAATGAGTTATAATGAGTTATGTTATTATATATACTTAATAATTATAGTCTAATATGATATGATTATTAGGCTGGCACTTGTTAACTCATTAAACAATACCATAAAAAACATAGGAGTGATTTTAAAAATGGCTAAAAATTCTGTACCAAATTTTTTTACACTAAGTAATTTGGCTTGCGGGGTATTATCTCTTTTAATGACATTTGAAGCTTCATCACAAAATTTAAGCGCTTATAAATGGGCTTGTCTTTTTATTATATTTGCAGCACTTATAGATAGGTATGACGGTAGAGTTGCAAGATATTTAAATGTTTCTAGTGAACTCGGTAAAGAACTCGATTCTCTTGCTGACTTAGTTTCATTTGGTGTTGCCCCTTCTATACTAATTTTTAATATGTATCAGTTTTCTAAATTCGGTGCGGTTGGTTACATTTTAGTTTTACTATTACCAATTGCAGGTGCGTACAGACTAGCAAGATATAATACAACTTCTTTCGATGGTAATTTTATGGGGATTCCAATAACTGCTGCTGGAATAATAGTTGCATTTTATTCTCTTATATTACTTTTATCAGGAACCACTCCTAATCCAATACTAACTATTGTTTTAGTTATAATGCTTTCGTATCTTATGATAAGCAGGTTAAAAATCAAAAAAGTCTAAAAAAAACTCCATAATTAATTTATGGAGTTTTTTAATTTGATGATTTTAATTCCTCTTCAATTTCAGTACGAATATTGTCTATATTTACAGATTTCTTCAGGAATTCACTTTTAAGTTTACAATATTGAATATAGTGTTTATTAGTATCATCCATGCCATGCAATATGTTATCAATGATATTGCCAAGCGTATCTACTCTTTTAATGGCATTCTTTACATCGTTTTTATTGGCAAGTGCTATTTGATTCAATTCACCTACTCCTCCAATTAAAAGTCTGTAGGAATTCACCATTTTCCCTAGTAAATCTGCAAGATTGTTTACATCGCTATAGTAATTCTCTATAACTTTCCGCTTTGACAAATTAAATCCGCCCTTAACACATTACTATTAATAAGTATTATATGTTATATCTTTTAATGTTATACTTTTATATCAAAATATTACATCTCATTTTTAGATTGAATCATAGCTTTAAGCTTCATACCTGTTTTAGTGATAGCAAGTCCACCCATAGCTGTTTCTCTAAGTTCACAAGGCATTTGTTTTCCTATTTTGTACATGGCATCTACACAATCATCAAAAGGTATTTTACTCTCAACACCGCTAAGCACCAGGTCTGCTGTAGACAGTGCACTTACTGTGCCTCCTATATTCCTCTTTGCGCAAGGTACTTCTACTAGTCCTGCGATAGGATCACATACAAGTCCTAGAATATTTTTTATCACTATAGCAGATGCATCTAAAGCTTCTTTTGGACTACCACCTAGCATTTCTACTATAGCACCAGAAGCCATGGCAGATGCCGAACCACATTCTGCTTGACATCCTCCTTCAGCTCCAGCCAAAGTAGCATTTTTCGCTATTATTATACCTATACCAGAAGCCGTTAAAAGTGCCCTTACTAGTTCTTCTTCTGATTTATTATATTTTTCTCCTGTAGTTATAATAACAGCTGGTAAAATTCCACAAGACCCTGCAGTAGGTGCTGCCACAATTTTCCCCATGGCCGCATTTACTTCTGAGCAAGAAAGTGCTCTCGCCATTGCCATAACTAAAAAGTTTCCACATATAGTATCGTTGTTCTTAGCATACTTATATACCTTTACAGCATCTTTTCCAATTAATCCGCTTACAGAGCTAACTTCATGAGTTAATCCATATTCAGCTGCCTCTCTCATCACATTTAAACTTCTTTTCAGTCTATTTAATATTATATTTTCAGTCTCTCCACTTTTCTCTATCTCTTCCAATAGTGTATACTTCCATATAGGTATGTTCTTACTGCTGCAAATATCTATAAGTTCCTTTCCCGTATTTACAAACATCTATTTTCCCTCCGTAACTGGATTTACACATCTTATACTTTCAATATTACCTACATCTTTTATTTTCGTCACTACATTTTCTGGAATAATACTGTCTGTTTCAAATATCATGGCTGCAGTAAAGCCCTTACTCTTTCTGTATACCTTTAGAAATGCAATATTTATACCTTCCTCTGATATAGCCGTGCTTACCTTTGATATCATTCCTGGAACATCTCTATGCTTTATTATGAGAGTTGGATAGTTACCATCAAAATCTACTCTTTGTCCATCTATTTCACTTATATTAATATTTCCCCCACCTATAGAGGATCCTAAAACTGTAACCTTACTTCCATCTTTTTTAAAGATAACAAATTTAACTGTATTAGGATGTTCTGGACCAAGATCCGTTTCTATAAATTCAAAGTTCAAATTTTTCTCTCTTGCTATCTCAAAAGAATCTCTAAGTCTCTCATCCCAAGGATCCATTCCAAGAATACCAGCTACCAATGCCTTATCCGTTCCATGGCCTTTATAAGTCTTAGCAAAAGAACCATGAAGTAGAAATTGAACCCTTGAAATCTCATTTTCTCCAGCAATTATGCCTGCAATTCTTCCAAGTCTTGCAGCTCCAGCCGTATGTGAACTAGATGGCCCTATCATTATTGGCCCTAATATATCGAAACAACTAAACTCCTTCATTTGTTTATCACCTATCTTTTATATTAGCTATCTTGAGATAAATAAGTAAATATACAATGTGGCAGTATATGTTAAATCACCCTCATCATCAGAAGCTTCTCTTTAGGCACATTCAAATAAATAACTAGTCAGTATGCTAGCCTATTTTGAATTCTACTGCGTCAGCAGAACCCTCTGATAGCACCACTATCATCAGGACCTGTTTCCTTGTATAATTCAAAATAGACGTCGCATCTTTAACTTGTTATTTATTTTCACATGCCTTATCTGATACAAAATAATGATTTTTTATTTTATTATGCCTTAAATATATTAATCACTATAATTATAGTAAACCACCCGCAACCATAAAACAATAACTACTATTTGTAAAATATATAAGGCATATTCAATTGTATGAAAATTTACTCTTCTCAAATGTAATAAATAATTCAATATAAATAAAATTATCAAATTTTATTTATATTGAATTAAATTTAATAAATTTGCAAACATTATACTTAGAATACGTAACAAGGGGCGATTTTATGTTTATTCTTATGATAAGAACTATTATACTGTACATTTTAATTGTTGTAGTAATGAGGGTTATGGGAAAAAGACAGATAGGTGAACTACAGCCTTTTGAGCTTGGGATAACTATAATAATTTCTGACTTAGCTTCACTTCCTATGCAAGACACTAGGATACCTATTATGCACGGCATAATACCTATAATAACCCTTTTATTTATAGAAATACTTGTTTCAATATTGCAATTAAAAATCCAAACTGCTCGTTTAATAATATCGGGTAAACCAAGCATACTAATTAATAATGGTAAAGTAGATATAGATGTAATGAGAAGTCAAAGACTAAATATGAATGATTTATTAGAAGAAATTCGTATTAAAGGATATTACAATATAGAAGATATAGAATTTGCTATATTGGAAACCAGCGGCCAACTATCTGTAATTCCAAAGACTGAGCTCTCTAATGCTACAAAGGAAGACGTAAATGTTAAATCTAAACAAGATACTATTCCTGTAACATTAATATTAGATGGAGTTGTTAACCGTAAAAACTTGGATATTATAAATAGAGATGAAAAATGGCTTTTAAGTACATTAAGGAGCAAAAATATAAACTCATATAAAGATGTATTCATTGCTCTTGTTGATTCAAAAGGGAAATTTTATACACAACTCTATGATTAAAATATCTAAAGATAAAATTCAGGAGGTTTTAAAATGAAGAATATTGTAATAACTATTATTTTATTTTCAGCTATGATATTTACTTGTCTTATTTCAGTAAGATACTTAAATAAAGTATCCTATAATATGTATTCTTCTAATAATTCTATAAAGAGTTATATCTCTAATGAAAATTGGTCTGAAGCCGCTAAATTATCAGAAAAATTTTCTAAAGATTGGGATATGTATTGTGATAACTTTTCCCTATTTGTAAATCATACTTTAATTGACGATATAAGTATAGAGGAACACAAATTACAAGAATACACAAAATGTCAAAACAAAGATGAGGCACTAGCATCTTCTCACAGTATAGAATTTTTAATAGAGAGAGTTAGGAAATTAGAGAAAATTAACATTCAAAATATATTTTAGTCAAAATTATTATGATTAAACTATGGAAAATAATCTTTATTTGAATTATAATAGGTGTAGGGAGATGTCCCACTGGGACTCAATTAGTCCCTATAAAGTTTTGAAAGGTGGAATTTTAAAATGGCATTAGTTACTACTAAAGAAATGTTTAAGAAAGCTTATGAAGGTCATTATGCAATAGGTGCTTTTAACATCAACAATATGGAAATCATCCAAGGAGTTGTTAATGGTGCAAAAGCTAAAAAATCACCAGTTATACTTCAAGTATCATCAGGAGCTTTAAAGTATGCTGGTCCAAAATATTTAAAGGCAATGGTTGATGCTGCTATAGCTGATACAGGCGTAGATCTTGCTCTTCACTTAGATCACGGTCCAGATTTTGAAACAGTTAAATTAGCTATTGAAACAGGATTTACTTCTGTTATGTTTGATGGTTCACACTATGAATATGAAGAAAACGTAGCTAAGACTAAAGAAGTTGTTGAATACGCTCATGCTCGTGGAGTTGTAGTTGAAGCTGAACTTGGAGTACTTGCTGGTGTTGAAGATGACGTTAAGAGTGATGTTCATGTATACACTGATCCAGCTCAAGCAGTAGACTTTGTAACAAGAACTGGTGTTGATTCATTAGCAATCGCTATTGGAACAAGTCATGGTGCTTTCAAATTTGCTGGAGAAGCTAAATTAAGATTTGACATATTAGAAGAAATCCAAGAAAAATTACCAAACTACCCAATAGTTCTTCACGGAGCTTCAGCTGTTGATCCTGTAGCTGTTGCAACTTGTAACAAATATGGTGGAGATATTGCTGGTGCAAAGGGAATACCTACTGATATGTTAAGAAAAGCTTCATCTATGGCTGTATGTAAAATCAACATGGATACAGATTTAAGACTTGCATTTACAGCTGGTATTAGAAAAGTATTTGGAGATACTCCAAAAGAATTTGATCCAAGAAAATACTGTGGAGCTGGAAGAGTTGCAATCCAAGCTACTGTTGAAGATAAAATAGCAAATGTTTTAGGTTCAGAAAACACTCTATAATTAAGAGTAAAAGGAAGGCTAAGCCTTCCTTTTTTATTTTATCAGTTTTTTAATTTATATATTTATTATTAGGCATATGAAAATAAATAACAAGTCAAAGATACGACGTATATTATGAATCATACAAGGAAACAGATTCTGATGATAGTGGTGCTATCAGAGGGTTCTGTTAATGTAGTATGATTCATAATAGACTAGTATACTGACTAGTTATTTATTTGAACATGCCTTATATCCTTTTAAATCTTATGAACAGCATTTTCAATTCTATCAAATGCTTCTCTTAATAATTCACGTGAGCAAGCAAAATTAAGTCTTACAAAACCATCCTCACCAAAATCTTTGCCATTTGAAAATACTACCTTAGCCTTTTCATAAAAAAATTGAAATGGATTCTCTATCTTAAGAGGTCTAAAATCTATCCAAGTTAAATAAGTGCCCTCTACATGTGAATAAATAGCCTTTGGAAACCTCTGAGAAAGTTCTCTTTCAACATAATCACGATTACCACGCAAATAATCTAAAAGTTCCTTCTTCCATTCCTCCGAATCACCGTATGCAGCACGACAAACTTCATAGTTTAGAATTCCAGGATGAGGCATTGCATAGCCTGCTGCCTCAAAACGTTTTTTCAATTTGCGATTTGGAATAATTGCAAATGCAATAGGAATTCCTGGTAAATTATAAGTTTTCCCAGGACTCATAAGGGTAATGGACCTTTCAAGTGCAATATCCCCTGTGGTTACAATCGGTATATGATGTCTATCAAATACTAGCTCGCAATGAATTTCATCAGAAACAAGAAGTAGGTCATGCCTATTACAAAATTCTGCAACTCTTAACAATTCTTCCTTGGTATATACCCTTCCCACAGGATTGTGCGGATTGCAAAGTAAAAATACCTTTGTTTCAGGAGTAACTTTACTTTCTAAATCTTCAAAATCCATTTCATATCCTATACTGCCTATCTTTAACGTCGAATCAATACGATGCCTTCCAGCTTTTATTGGTGCAGAAAGCAGCATTGAATAATTGGGAGTAGTAGTAATTACATCGCCTTCTCCCATAGCACTTGCCACTCTAAGCCCTGGCACAACTCCAGGAAGCCATGTAATCCAACTTTTCTTTAATTGAAAGCCATACTCCTTATAAAACCAATTTAGAATAGCATCATAAACCTCATCACTGGGATTTGTGTATCCAAAGATTCCACGTTTTACCGTTTTTTCTATAGCCTCAATAACAGCAGGAGGAGAAGTAAAATCCATATCTGCTATAAACAGTGGTATATACTCTTCTGGATATGTATCCCATTTAATACTATTGGTACCTCTCCTATTTACTATGGCATCGAAATCAAATTTCATCTTATTCACCTTCTTTAAATTCTTATTTCTCTATATAGTTTCTTATGTGCTTTATCAAAATATTAATAGTTCCATCACCATTTCTTACAATCTCAAATCTTGAATTATCATCATAGGTTTCTTCATTTATATAGACATCAATATCCTTATCTATTTTTAGCCTTACCCTCTTTAACTTGTTCTCTACCCACTGTTTATCCACATCTATCTGTTCATTTACACCTTGCTCTTTCACATACTGAACAAAGTTTTCAGCTACATCTTTGCTTTCACCAAAAACATCCTTGGAAAATTCATTTATATCTATTTTTTCCTCTTCTTTAAGCTTTTTCTTAAGAGAAGATCTAACAACTTCAGCCGCATCTGCATTATCTTTTAAATTATTTCTTGTCCATTTTTCAGCAGTTTTAATAAAATTACGGGTTACATCCCTCTCATTCTCAATAATAGTACAGCCTAAAAAATTACTTATAAAATAATTAGAACCATAATCATCTGAATCCTTGCTTTTATTCTGCTTATCTATAACCATTAAATCAATTTTATTATCATTTAATATAGGTTTGATAAAGGCACATTTTTGTAGTCTTTGTCCTCCTGATGGAAGACCTATAAATTGAGGCAATATATTTATACCTATCTTATCATCCACAAATTCTATATTATGAGTGTAATTTTTAACATAATCCATTTTTAAAAGTGCAAGCATAGGTCCAAGTTCTGTAGATATTGAAACTACCATTAGATCGCAGGATGGGATACTTCCATTGGACTTCATAAGTATAAAAAGCTGCTTTGCTATTTGCTTTGATATATCTATAAATTCTCCCTGACCATTTAAATATTCCTGTGAAAGTTCTTTTACAATATTTCGTCCATCATTAAAAACTGCATATTTCAATTCTTCATCCTTAAAGCATTTCTGTATATGTTTTAATATATATTCATAGGTTTCATCTGAAAGATCCAAAGTGTATTCATTATAAACAGGATCATCACCATTATTATCTAATACATGAATAATAGCTTCATTTAAATTAACCTCATTAATGTACTCCAAAATATTACCTCCGAACTATCCAAGTTAGCTTATTTCATATAATTACTTTTTTATTATTCATTAAAAAACATAATTCTAGAAACTTTTTATCTGGTACAAAATTTATTTTTAATTTTTCTCCACTATAGATTAACAATATACTATATACTGCATTGCTATTATTTTTATTATAAAAATTTAGCTCTTTATCATATTTAAAATCACTATTTTTTATTATGCCACTATCTTTTTCTGCCATAACCTCAATATCCCTTATATGGAAATTACTAACTGTTTTTCTATTGCTTTTATCTGTTATTTTATCAATATCTATTTCTCCATTGGTAAAAGCATATTCATATTCTGCATATAGCTTTCTCTTTACAATAAATATAACACCAGCTATTATGATAAATAAAACAAATCCTGCAATTTTTGCTATGCTAAAAAATCCTAAAGCTATAATACCAGCAGCATAAGCTGATAATTTAACAAAATTATAAAATTTATCATCTTTTCTTCCTACAAACTGTTCATAAAAGACATCCATAATACTTCCTCCCCATACCCCGATATGAATTAATTATATCATACTAAGACTTCATTCTAAACTTATAATATTTTTCATTAGGCATATGAAAATAAATAGTAAGTCAAAGATGCGACGGATATTTTGAAGTCTACAAGGAAACAGGTTCTGATGATAGTGAGCTATCTGAGAGTTCTGTTGACGCAGTAGGATTGAAGCAAGTTCTTAATTCAGGTGGGGATTCTTTTACCCCATCTGAATTTTAGAACTGCAAATGCATGGCTTACTTGGCGTTGAACTCCCACTTGAAGAAAAGCAGAGAACCAAAATCTTCTTTTTGATTTTGTGTGAATCACTTTCACAGAGTGCGTGGGAGACTTACGCCAAGTTAGTCAGGTTAAAATAGGCTAGCATACTGACTAGTTATTTATTTGAATGTGCCTTATGTTCTATTTAACTACACTATGTTATAATAT
>NZ_BAEV01000050.1 GCF_000246895.1 Clostridium arbusti SL206
ACACGTAGTATCTATTTCAAATTAGTTTGAAATAGAAACTTCTCTTATATATAAAATCATTTTGCCCATTCACTTCTTACATCTCTCATAGCTTCCCTAATAAGGTCATACCCATTAGCGGCTTCCTTTTTATCTATGGAGTTGTTTAATTTAACCACTACTCCATATTCTTTTTCAACAGAAAGATTTTGTTTTCTTCCTGTTAATACCCAAATAGTCTTATAATTATATGGTTGTACTTTAAGTACCTTTTCTCCTAATCCATCTGTAAAAAAAATAAGGACATAGTTTCTAAGTTTTTTTTCATATATATATTTAAATACTGGAGAGAACTTAGTTCCCCCTTTAGTATTAATCTTTTCCTTAATATCCTTTATATTCTTAACTTTATATATTCTTCTTATCTCACTATCACATTCTATTATTGATATATCAAAAGGATAATTTTTAACTATTGAAAAAACCTCTTTCATTGAATTCTCAATCTCGCTATCTGTTATACTTCCACTTATATCAATAGCTATTAAGATTTGTACGATTCTATCTGATAATGTTCCCTTTAAATCAAATCTTTCAGGTTGTCTTCTATTCTTTCTTGTCACTGTTTTCCTATGCCCCGCTGGTAATGTTCCAATCATTCTTCTAAGGTAGTCTCTCCAACTAATTTCAGGGGCTTTATTAAGTGCCTTCATAAGTATATCTATACTTTCAGGTATTTTTCCTCTATAAGCATTGGTTGCTGTCTTTTTAACTATCTCATCCATTTGATCTATGTAAACATTTTCATCCATATCATTCCACATCTCATGAATCTTAGAAAAATCCTTTTGAAATTCATCGCTGTTTTTAATACGTTTATCTAAAGCCTTCTGTATTTTACTAGCATATTGCTCCATAGTTTGATCTTCATTAAGTTCTACATTGTAAGCTAATCTTACATTCTCTAATTTCACTGACCAAGCTGGCAGATACATTAAATATTGATTTACTGATATATCCATGGCAAGATTTATTGCAAGTTGGCTATATTTATTCTTTAATACCCTAGCTCTTGCATAATGTTTACTCATAATATGATATATCTCATGTTTAATAAGTGCTTGCATTTCTTTTAAGGTACACTCCAAAAATATATTTGGGTTAAAATACATGGTAAAATAGGTACCAGATAATTTTGTTCCTATTGCTTCTTGAAGTTTAAAATCTATTTCTCTTTTAAACTGAATAAGAAATAGCCCAAAAAAACTATCATCTTCATTCATAAGAGATAAAGTACACAGCTCAATTAGTTTAAAAAAATCATTATTAAAATTTATAGAATTATATTCTCCAAGCTGCATCTTACCATATAAGTCTTTTCTCATTGTTTCAAATTTACTTTCTTCCATAGCCTTCTACCTTTCGAAATCACTATATATAGAAAAGAATCCTTCAATAAAATTTTTATTCAGTAAAAACTCTTTATAAATGCTGTCTTCATAAATTTCCTTAAGTTCTTTCATTATAGCCAATTTTAGATCTGGTGGATAATATTGAAGAAGTCTAGAGAATATATCTACTTCCTGCTTTTTATTTTTACTATCCTCAATATATTGAAAAACATTTTTAGCTATTAAATACAGTCTTGAATGATTTTGTTTTTTAATTTTTTCTATAACTTCAGACTTTAATATGCCTTCAAAAAATATTTCTTCTGGGGTAATAATAGGTATGTTATTGCTATTTATAAAATTCATAAACTCTTGAGCTATACTACCTCCAACGTTACCCTTTATTACATTATAAATAATATTTTTAGAAACCTTTTCCTCTTTCTCTAGATAAACCTTATATACATTTGATACTCTTTCCCAGCTCCTTGGTGTAGCTTTAATCATTTCTGTTGAAAAAGGTGTATGTAAATATTCAGGAAATGTAGATATAAAGTTAAGTATATCTTCATGTATATTAGTGTATCCATCTATTTTTTCCATTCCCCAGCTAATCCAGGCCTTTGTATCTGATTCTACTTCTATCCATACAAAACGGTCTTCTTGGGCAGCATCCATATCTACAACTTGATAATCAGTTTGATTATATTCCCCATATTTACTAGAAGGATTCATTGCTGCTATAACTTTAACTTGTCTAGGTATTTTAAATCCATTTATTTCTCTATTAAGTATTATATTCATAAGTTCTTGTTGCACACTATGTTCACAACGGTTTATTTCGTCTATAAATAATAAAATAGTTTTATTAGGATCATTACTTAAAACTCGCTCTATTTCTTGAAGTTTTGTATGAACTGCATAAACAGTCCTTTTTAATTTGACTTTCTCTCCATTTAAATTCATTTCATAATCTTCAATAGTAGGAAGTCCTCCAATTTCACCCTCCTTTAACATGTTCCCATCTATATTAATACTATAATAATTATTATTAGCGCATATTCTTTTAATAATAGTAGTTTTCCCTATGCCACTTTCCCCTATAAGCAAAGGTACTTCTCCACTTTCTATAACTAATTCTGCACACATTAATGCCTCATTAAAATTCATATTAATTCTCCTCGTCTTAATAAGATAACTTATAATCAACAAAAATCTTCTTTGCTTCGTCACTGCCATAGCTATGAATAAAATCCACTTTATCTATAGTTAATCCATCACAATTTATAAATTTTAAAACATATTCTCTATCTATATTTACATCTTCTAATTTATTCTTAATAATCTCTTTTGCCCATTCTACATCAATTCTGCTTCCTATATACTTAATTATGTCTATATTATCTTCTAGAAATATTTTCATATCATCTTCATTTATATTTTCTATATAATTGATAGCTTCAGCATTCTTCATGATAGATTTTCGCTTTACATTCATAGCAGGATTTTTTATATATCTTAATGCTCCAAAATGTCCCATAACCGCTGCTAATTGAATTTTTTCAGATGGTTTTTCTATATATTTTATTGAATCCCAATCTCTTTTTACTGCAATTTCTTGCACTTTTTCTGATGGATTTTTTATATACTGAAGCGCCCATCCCTTTGCATTTACAGCTTTTTCTAAAACTTTTCTAGTAGGATTTTTTATGAATTTAAGAGTATTCCATGCACACTCTACAGCAAACAAACTCATTTCCTCTGATGGATTCTCTATATATTCAATAACCCATACATTATTTTTAAGAGCTTCCCATTGAATATTTATAGATGGATTTTTTATAAATTTTAATACATTACCATTTTGTTTGACTGCTGCTAATTGAATCTCTTCTGATGGATTGTTTATATTTTTAATATAATAGGGATCTTTACGTATAAGTTCCATAATATATCACCTCTCATTTATCCTATTTTTTCATAATTATAGCATAGTCTTAATTTTATATCACGTCTACTGAGACAACCCACTATAATAGATTCCAACTTAGTAAATCAATAAAAAATGTGTAGGAATTCACAAAGTAAGTTCCTACACATTTCTATATATTATATTATATTATATTAAATTATATTTTATTTTACTTCTTCACTTTTAATAGGTTTTTTTAATATTCCTAATAATAAACAAGTTACTACAGCACCGGCTGCAATAGCTAAAAGATAAAGAAGAGGATTCCCATTAACTATTCCAACTACAAATATTCCACCATGAGGTGCAGGTAATCCAATGTTAAATAACATTGCAAGTCCGCCTGCAACTGCTGATCCAGCAATTGCTGAAGGTATGACTCTAGCAGGATCTGCTGCTGCAAAAGGTATTGCACCTTCTGTTATGAAACATAGTCCCATTATATAACAAGTTAATCCAGAATTTCTTTCTTCTTTAGTAAATCTATTTTTAAAGAAGGTAGTAGCAAGTGCAATTCCAAGAGGAGGTACCATTCCACCAGCCATAACAGCAGCATGTGGATGATAGTTTCCTGCACTTATCATAAGAATACCAAAGGTAAATGCAGCTTTATTTATAGGACCACCCATATCAATAGCTTCCATTGCACCTAGAACTAATCCAAGTAAAACTTTATTAGTTGTTCCCATAGAATTTAGTACATTCTGTAACCATAAATTAAATGCGGTAACCGGTTGTATTATTACAATAAACATTATAGCTCCTGTAATAAGTGTTCCTAGAAGTGGATAAATAAGCACTGGCTTTATACCATCTAGTGATTGAGGCAATTTTGCAAATAGCTTTTTCAATAATACTACCACATAACCGCCAAGGAAACCGGCAATTAATCCACCGATGAACCCCGCTCCATTATTGGCTGCAATAAATCCACCTACCATTGCAGGTGCAAATCCTGGTCTATCTGCAATACTCATACCAATGAAACCGGCAAGTACAGGTACCATAAGTGCAAAAGCATTTGTAGCACCAATATCATGAAGTAATTTAGCTATGTAATTATAACTTGGATCCTTTGGATCAAAGGCTTTAATTCCAAACATAAATGATATAGCTATTAATATACCACCACCTACAACAAAAGGAAGCATATTTGAAACACCGTTCATAAGATGTTTATAAAAACCATTTTTCCCACCGTTTGATGAAGATGAACTATCACCACCACCTTCATGCTTATACACTGGTGCTTCTCCATTTAAGGCTTGATTTATTAGTTCCTCTGGTCTTTTTATTCCTTGAACTACTGGAACTTGGATCACCTTTTTACCATCAAATCTAGCCATCTCAACTTTTTTGTCTGCTGCTACAATTATACCAGCTGCTCTATTTATTTCATCTTCAGTTAATCTGTTTTTTACACCTGTAGAACCGTTAGTTTCTACTTTTATATCCACACCCATTTCCTTTGCTTTATTCTTCAAAGCATCTGCAGCCATATAGGTGTGAGCTATTCCGGTAGGACAGGCTGTTACAGCTAAAACTAATCCCTTTGAGCCCTCTGTTTCTTCAACAATTGAGCTTTCAGTATTTTCTTCTTCTAATTTTTCTTCTTCTTCACTATCAATAAGTTTTAGAACCTCATCTTCTGTTTGTACCTCAAGAAGCTTCTGCTTAAAGTCTGGATTCATAAGCATTGTAGATAATCGTGATAACGTTTCTAAGTGAGTATTATTAGCACCCTCACTTGCTGCAATCATAAAAAATATATTAGCTGGATTTCCATCTAATGAATCATAATCAATACCTGCTTTAGATCTTCCAAATGCTAAAGCTGGAGTCTTTACTGCTGCTGTTTTTGCATGTGGTATAGCTATTCCATCACCAATACCAGTTGAAAATTCTGATTCCCTTTTTAAAATTGCATTTTTATAGTCTTCTTTATTATTTAACCTTCCAGCATCATCAAGTTTACTTACTAATTCATCAATTACTTCTGCCTTTGTACTAGACTTAAGATCTAGAATAATTGTATCTTTTTTTAACAGTTCTGTAATTTTCATCTTCTGCCTCCTTATTTATAATAATTAAAAGAATCATGTACTAATAAAATGTACATCAACACTCTATATAATCATTGATTGTTGTAAAATAGAGAATACTCTATTAGATTTATATACAATATAAATATATTGAGCTGTTACATGTTGTCTCGCTAAAAAATCAACATTTGTAATATATAATATCATGAATTAAATAAGTATAAAAGGGTTTCATATATATTTATATTACTGTAATTTAGTTATAACTACTTCTTCTAAATACTTTTCAACATCCTCTCTCTTACATAAATCTTTTGAAAAAGCTGTTGCGCTTCCTGAAGTTGCACCCCATTTAAAAGCCTCAATAATCTTTGAAGTTTTAGAATAATTTGCTAGGAATCCAGCAATTACAGAATCGCCTGCTCCAACTGAATTTTTTACAGTTCCCTTAGCTGGTGATGCATGATATACTCCACTATCACAAATTAAAAGTGCACCTTTTGAAGCCATGGAGATAATTACATTTTCAGCACCCATTTCTCTGAGTTTCTTAGCATAAGTTATGATATCATTTTCCTCTTCAAGCTCTACATCAAATATTTCACCTAATTCATGATTATTGGGCTTTATCAAAAATGGTTTGTTTTTTAATGTAGCCACTAAAGCTTCTCCCGTTGTATCAACTATTACCTTTACCTTGTTAGAGGTACATTTCTGTTGAATTATAGAATATATATCTCTTGGAACTGATTTTTGAACATTTCCAGATAATACTAGATAATCTTCATCGCCTAAATTACCTATTATCTTAAATAATTTTTCTAAATCTTCTTCAGTTATAATAGGTCCTCCACCATTAATTTCTGTTTCTTCATTTGATTTAAGTTTAACATTTATTCTTGTATCACCATTTACTTTCACAAAGTCAGTGTCAACACCTTGTGATTCTAATGAGTCTATGATAAATTTACCTGTAAATCCACCGATAAAACCCAATGCTTTACTTTTTACTCCAAGGTTATTTAAAACTCTTGAAACATTTATACCTTTTCCGCCAGCAAACTTTTCTTCACTAGCTACTCTGTTGACTTCACCTGGCTTAAAATCATTTACATTTATGACATAATCAATTGCAGGATTAAAAGTTACTGTATATATCATTATTAATCACAACCTTTACTTTTGTTTTTATGATTGTTACAATTCTATCATAATACAAAAACTCACACTAAACAACATATATAAACAAATTTAATCACTAATTCAATGTAAAATCTTATATTTTATTATTGTAATCATAAAACAAATATTTATTTCAATTGTCCTATGGATTATCTAATAGTTACAACTTGATTTTTATCATAGATTATTAGTATACCCTTACTTTTATTAAATATTTTATTTAATAATCCCATTCATCTCTATAGCAATATTCTTTAACTCTTCAGAACTTGCTGTAATTTCTTCACTATTTGAGGCACTTTCATTGATAGCTTTATTAACTATATTAAATTTGTTTATGGTATTTTCCGTTAAGTTAGATATAGTACCATTAAGACTTACTACATTTTTAGTTTGCTCCAGCAGATTCCCTATTAAATAATTAACTTCCGCAATATCTTGACCAGATACCTGTAACCTTTCTATCATATTCATTACATTTCCTACTGTATTATTTAATAATTTATTCCCAGATAATATTTTTTCATTATTCTCTTTCATTAAATCCTTAACTGTATCTATCTGATTTTTAAATTCATTTATGATATTACTAATATCACCAAGGGAGTGCCTACTTCCTTCTGAAAGATTTCTAACTTCATCTGCTACAACGGAAAATCCACGTCCAATTTCTCCAGCTCTTGCAGCCTCTATACTTGCATTTAGTGCAAGTAAGTTTGTCTGATCTGCAATACTATTTATAGTTGTCAATATCTCATCCATTTGCTTCGATTTTTCCTCTAATATATTGGTAGCTTTAGAAGTTGTATTAATACTCTCTGTAATTGCAGTTATTATGTTTAGAACCTCTTGTAAAGATTCTTCGTTTTTATTAGATATGTCCATTAAATCAGCAGAATCAGTTTCTATACCGGTTATTTTTGTAGATACATCTTCATTTATATTTAATAAACTTTGTAGTATTTCTTTATTTTCATTAGATTTAGTTAGCATTTCTCCTGCCTCACTACTAATACATTGACTTGTAGATGCAATCTCCTGCATGGCGCTGCTTTTATCTTCAATAGAAGAAGTTAATGCAGTACTAGAACTTAACACAGTTTCTGCAAATTTAGAAATCTTATTAAACAATTCTGAAATTCTATTATTTTTTTCCTTAAGCATTTTTTCATTATAATCTACTTGTTTTATTATGTTAGATATAAGCAATGCAACTATAAGAATTACAAGGTTAATAAATATTATACATGTACCTCTTACAATAAGTTCTCTTATCATAGCTTCTTTCTCTGGTAAGAAAAATGGATTGAATAAAAATAATATTATTTCACATAAAATACTCATAATAATAGAACATATGGTAATCTTAATATCTAAAAATAATATCCATAATATTATGAAAAAATATACACTAATCCAAAATTCTTTTGAAGGAAATATAAACGATAAATACATATAATTTATATAGCAAATTAATACTGTAATTATTTTTATTTTATTAAAACTCTTTTCCCATTTACCTTCTTTTAATGTTTCATTATACATAAATTTAAATATGAATGTTTCTATTAATACCATACCAGCAAATATAAAAAGATACTTCCATTCCATTCCACTGTAGACTCCAGTATACCTTAAAAATATAAGTATTATATCTACTAACCCAGCACTTATGCCATATGCTAATAAAATAAATTTTAATAATTTCTTTTGAAAATCAACTATTATACTGCCTCTTTCTCCCATTAAATTCATCTCCCTCTATCAATATAATCTTTAGTTCAATTTTACGGTTTATTAAAATCAAAAGATTAATTTTTGTATATTTATTTCACCTCCTTTCAAAATATCTTCATAAATATGATTAGATTTATATTAAGTATTTATCTAAATGTTCCTATTATTATAAGCTTAGAAAGTGAGGTATTAAAAATCCAATCATACATAAAATTTTCCTAATCTGATTTTACACATTTATCTAATGAAATTC
The DNA here is from genome assembly GCF_000246895.1 of Clostridium arbusti SL206. Lineage (GTDB taxonomy): Bacteria > Bacillota > Clostridia > Clostridiales > Clostridiaceae > Clostridium_I > Clostridium_I arbusti. The sequence goes on from NZ_BAEV01000050.1 coordinate 8,557, forward strand.
AATTATAAAAAATAAAACCAAGTCAAAATTAATTAACTTGGTTTTTCTTTTCTTATACCCTTTTCAATATTTTTATAGTTGAAGGACATCCATCTACACTAGAAATGTATCCCTTAGCCTCAATATCCTTTATAAATGAATGTACTGAATTCGTAGAGTTTAACCCAACTGTCTCCCCTAACTCTCTTACTGTAGGCGCATATTTATGCTTATCAATATACTCTTGTATTAACTTTAATCCCTTTACTTGCTTTTTTGTTAATTCCATGATATCCGTAAGAACCACCCCATCAAGTTTAAAATATGTAAATTTATACCATAATTATACAGAACATTAGTTTCAGTGTCAAGTCTATATTTAGAATCTACAGATTATAATCCTTATGTACAAATGATCCTACTATATAAATTATAAAAGCTTATGAATACTAGTTAAAAATCCTGTCAATACTCATAAATATACGAGGTGATAAAATGAATAGAAAAACTTATTTTAATATTGATATACTAATAGCTTCAATAACCAGTGGAATACTATATATACTTATATTTGATTTAATTATTTAATTTACGAAATTAGCACCTTTCTGAACTCAGCTTTCCCATACCTTCAGTTTTAAAAATAAATCAAAGTATTAGTTATAAATATACCTTACATTTAACAAATTTATTCTATATCCTAATTCCACTTACATAATTTATTTTTATTTATAAAATTTCTACTATTTGCAAATTCTATAGCAATAGTCTCTACAAAAATTAATTTATATAAATAAAATCCCTTCACATAGTAAAATTATTATTTAAATCCTACTATGTAAAGAGATTATCATTTTTTATAAAACCTTATTTAAAAAGTCTTTTGTTCTATTATGTTTTGGATTAGTAAATATGTTTTCAGGCTTATCTACTTCAACTACATATCCATCAGCCATAAACACTACTCTATCTGCTACTTCTCTTGCAAATCCCATTTCATGAGTAACTACCACCATAGTCATACCTTCTTTTGCAAGGTTCTTCATAACATTAAGTACCTCTCCCACCATTTCAGGATCCAATGCTGAAGTAGGCTCATCAAAAAGCATAATATCTGGTTTCATAGCCAAAGCTCTAGCAATGGCAACTCTTTGTTTTTGTCCTCCTGAAAGCTTTTCTGGAAACACATCAGCTTTATCCTTAAGTCCTACTTTTTCTAGAAGATTAAATGCTAATTTTTCAGCTTCTTCTTTATTTGTTTTATTCAATTGAAGTGGTGCAAGCGTTATATTTTTAAGAACTGTTAGATGTGGAAATAAATTAAATGATTGAAAAACCATACCAATATTTTCTCTTAACTTATTTATATTAGTTTTTTTATCACTAACATCTTTATTGTCCACTAAAATTTTACCTTCCGTAACCTCTTCAAGTCCATTGAGACATCTTAAAAGAGTACTTTTACCCGAACCTGATGGACCAATTAAACAAACCACTTCATTCTTATCTACCTTTAAATCTATACCCTTTAATACTTCTAATGCCCCAAAATGCTTTTTCAATCCTTTTATATTTATCATGATAAACACCTCTCCACTCTCTTTGACACAATAGATAAAATCTCTATTATAATTAAATAGAATATTGCTACCATAATCCAAATTTGAAAAGCCTTATAATTTGAAGCAATTATTATTTCCCCACTTTGTGTAAGTTCTGTTATTCCAATTACTGAAAGAATAGACGTATCTTTTAAAGAAATAATAAACTGATTTACAAGAGCAGGAATCATATTTCTAAAGGCTTGTGGAAGTACGACCTTTCGCATTGCAGTTCCATGAGAGAGACCTAAACTTCTTGCTGCCTCCATCTGCCCGTTATCTACCGCTAGTATTCCTGCTCTAAATATCTCTGACATATATGCACCTGCATTTATGCTTATAGCTATTATGCCTGCTATCACTGCATTTATCTTAAAATTCAATACACTTGGTAAACCAAAATATATAAAAAACGCCTGTACAATAAGAGGAGTACCTCTAACTATATCAATGTATATTCTGGCTATAGCTTTCAATCCTTTATTTTTACTTACATTAATTAAGCCTACAACTAGACCTATAATAATTGCTATAATAAGAGCAATTACAGTTATTTTAATGGTCATAGCCAAACCTTCTAAAAGGCTTGGAAAGCTCTCTTTAAATAATTGTATAAATTCCAAAAGTTTCACCTACTTACTTCTTAATGTATTTGCTAATTATTTTATCATATTCACCATTAGCTTTAAGTTTTTTCAATCCATCATTGAATTTTTGTAAAAGCTCTTTATTTGTACCTTTTTTTACTGCAAAACCATAGTAGTCTTTCTGCAATTTATCGCCTATCATCTTCAAGTTAGTATTTGGATCAACTTTCAACTTATATCCTACTACAGGATAATCATCAAAAGCTATATCTGCATTACCATTAAGGACTTCTTGAAACATAGAAGGAGAATCATCAAAGTATTTAACAGTTGCTTTGTATTTATCTTTATTTTGATCAGCGAACTTCGCTCCATCTGTACCCTTCTTTACTGCAAATGTTTTACTTGCAAAATCACTTTCACCATTTATTTTGGTATTATCTTTTTTTACGACTGCTGATAATCCAGATTCAAAATAACCATCTGAAAAGTCTAATGTCTTTTTTCTTGCATCTGTAATAGTCATTCCGGCTAATGCTCCGTCAACTTGATTAGCTGCAAGTGCTGGTATAATACCATTAAAATTCATTGGTTTTAAATCATAAGTAAAACCTTCCACTTTTGCAATAGCTGCTAATAAGTCTACATCTATTCCAGTGTATTGATTACCACTTTTAAAATCAAACGGTGCATAAGTACTATCAATTGCTATTGTATATTTCTTATTTGAAGCTTGATTTGAGCTAGTGCTTTGACATCCTACCATTAATGTACCAGCAATTATTGATACAACTGTTATTGCTGCTATAAGTCTTTTTTTCATAATAAATCCTCCTAGACATAAATAAAATTTATATAATTATATACAGATGTTTAAAAATAATTTTTTATCTTTTAAATTATTTTTATTTTATAATAGAAGTTTACAACTATAACTATAAAAAACTATACAAACCTACATTTTGTTTTTTAAGTTTAGTAAAAAACATTATATGTTTTTACTAATTACTTAATAAACTATATGTATTTATAACAATTGTAATAATTATTGCTTAAAATGGAAAAGAAAAAAGATACTAGGCTAAAAGCTTAATATCTCTATTTTTACATGGTGCTTCCGACAAGATTTGAACTTGCGACCTCCTAATTACGAATTAGTTGCACTACCAGCTGTGCTACGGAAGCATATATTCTATATTTTACTAGTATATTATACTACAAAATTAAATTTAAGTGAACTCCATTAAAAAACTGATTTCTATTATAACCAAACAATTACATATTATAATATTACAATCTACGCTTCTCCTCAAAGTGTAATGTAAAAACTTAGAGCTATAAGCCCTAAGTTTTCATCTATCTATATATCTATACTATTACATTTATAAGCAATACCCCAATTAAACCCATAACTGAAATTATTGTTTCCATAACTGACCATGACTTTATTGTCTCTCCAATGCTAAGGCCGAAGTATTCTTTAAACATCCAAAATCCAGGATCGTTTACATGTGAGAATATAAGACTACCAGCACCAGTTGCCAATACCATTAATGCAGGATTTACACTTGTTGCAGAGATCATTGGCAGTACTATACCTGCAGTAGTCATAGCTGCAACCGTTGCTGACCCTAACGATAAACGTAGTATAGCTGCTATACCCCATGCCAAAATTAGAGGTGATATGTTAGTTCCTGCCATTATTGTAGCTATATATTTACCTACTCCGCTATCTATAAGAACTTGTTTTAGTGCACCACCCCCCCCTACTATTAACAATATCATGGCTATTCCACTAGCTGCCTCTGCTACCGTTTTCATAACGTCTTCTATTTTCTTACCTCTCATTAAACCCAAGGTAAATATGGCAACTATAATAGATATAAACATAGCCATTAATGGACTTCCTATAAATTCTCCAAAATGTCTTATCTGTGATGTCTTTGGTAATGCCATTTCACATATTGCAGAAAAGGCCATTAATATAGGAGGAATGATAGCTGTTAAAACACTAGTTGAAAAGCTTGGCATTTCTTCTTCAGTAAAAATTTCTGCTTTAAATAAACTATTATCATTTGCCTTACGGTCAAATTTTTTCACAAATCTAGTTAAAAATGGACCCGCTATTATTACTGTAGGTATTGCTATTATAATTCCATAAATTAAAGTCATGCTAACGCTTGCTCCATATATTGTAGCTATAGCTACTGGACCAGGATGAGGTGGTAAAAATCCATGTGTAACAGAGAGTGCTGCTGCCATGGGGATTCCTATATATAAAAGTGGTAACTCAGTAAATTCAGCAATTGTAAAAACTAATGGTATAAGAAGCACAAAACCTACTTCATAGAACATGGCTATTCCTACAATAAATCCTGTGATTACAACAGCCCATTGTATCCTTTTTACCCCAAACTTATTGATAAGACTTCTTGATATTCTTTGCGCTGCTCCAGAGTCTGCTATTAGCTTTCCAAACATAGCACCAAAACCTAAAATTAATGCTAAACTTCCTAATGTACTTCCAACACCATTCTGTATAGAAGTAACTGTTTTAATTGGAGACATTCCTTCTGCAATTCCAACAACTAAAGCCACAAGAATTAACGATATGAAACCGTTTAACTTAAACTTAATCATAAGTAATAGTAATAATGCAACACCAATAACTACAATTAATAATGGCATATTTTATTCCCCCTAATTAATTTATGAATTTCTGATAATTAATTTTAAAAACTTATTCATATAAGGCTTATATAAGTTATATAGTAAAAAATAGGTTCATCAGTATATTTTAGTATATTTATTACTTAATAAACATACTTCCTTTTAGATAATATTGGTTATTAAGTTAAACTATTTAATCATAAAATTTTCCTGATGAACCATAAAAATATTAAAATTTAAAGGCGTAAAATTAATTATCTATAATTTTACATATATTAAGGTACATATATATGTAGTCTTACTCCATATATCCACCCTTCATTGGTGATACTGCACATTTTGTATATATTCCTAAGACGCCTTTAGTAAATCTAGGTGCTGGTTTTACCCATTTTTCTTTTCTTGCTTTTAATATATCATTAATTTCTTCTGGTGTTTTTTCATTACCAACTACCCCTATTATGTCTAAACTTCTTTCAGGTATGTCTATTTTTATAAGATCTCCTTCTTCAACAAATGCTATTGGGCCACCTTCACTTGCTTCTGGTGAAACATGTCCTATAGCTGGTCCTCTAGTTGCTCCTGAGAATCTTCCATCTGTAATAAGCGCTATAGATTCTACTAATTCTGCATCTGATGCAATTGCTTCTGTAGTGTAGAACATTTCTGGCATTCCAGATCCTTTAGGTCCTTCATATCTTACAAATACTGCATCACCAGGTTTTATAGCTTTAGTTAATACTGCATTTATAGCCTCTTCCTCACAATCAAAAACTCTAGCCTTTAAAACTACTTTCATTAACTTCTTAGATACAGCTGCATGTTTTACTACAGCTCCTCCTGGAGCTAAATTTCCTTTAAGAATAGCTATTGCTCCTTGTTTTTGTATTGGATCTTCTTTTGTCTTTATTACATCTTCTTTTTTAACTCCAAGCTTTTCAATAAGCTTATCATGTTCTTCATAATATCCGCTTTTCCTTATATCTTCTAAGTTTTCACCTAAAGTCTTACCAGTAACAGTCATTACATCTAAGTGTAAAAACTCTTTAATTTCTTCCATTATTGCTGGTACTCCACCTGCATTCCAGAAATATGATCCTGGATAAAATCCACTTGGTCTTATGTTAAGAATATATGGAATCTTTTTATGAATTTCGTCAAATAGTTCTGGTTCTATTTCTATACCTAATTCATGAGCTATAGCTGGCATATGAATTAATGTATTACTTGAACCTGCAATAGCTGCATGTACCATAATTGCATTTTCAAAAGCATCTTTTGTCATTATATCAGAAGGCTTTATATCTTTTTCAATTAATTTAAATACTTGCTTACCAGCTTTTGTTGCAGCTTCATTTAATTCTTTAAATGTAACTGGAATCAATGCTGTTCCTGGTAGAGCTATACCTAATGCTTCTGCCATAACCTGCATTGTTGCTGCAGTTCCCATAAAGGAACAGGCTCCGCAAGTAGGACAGGCGTTATGTTTATAATATTTATATTGATCTTCAGTTATTTCTCCTCTTTTATATTGAGCATCATATTTCCCAATCTGTTCAAGAGTTAAAAGATTAGGTCCAGGACCCATACAGCCACCTGGTAAAAATATAGCTGGCATATTCAATCTAGCAATAGCCATTAAGTGTGCAGGGACCGCTTTATCACAACTTGTTGTAAATACACCCGCATCATAAGGCGTAGCTTGAACATGTATTTCTATTAAACTTGCCATTATATCTCTAGATGGAAGTGAGTAATTCATACCATCATGTCCTTGGGCCTCTCCATCACATATATCTGTAGCAAAGAATTTAGCGCCTCTGCCACCATTTTCATAGATACTATCAAAGACTTCATTTACTAAAGAGTCTAAGTGAGCGCTACCTGGATGACTATGACCATAACTACTTTCAATTATTATTTGTGGTTTAGCAAGATCTTCAACCTTCCATCCTGATCCAAGTCTTAATGAATCAATTTCTGGAGCCTTCTGTCTTATTTCCTGACTTTTTAACATTTAAATCACCTCATATTTAAAAATTATTTGTATTACGACTTTAGCTAATTTTTTATTACAAACGTTTTTTTAAGTAAATTATATAATTAATTTATACACATTACAGTTAATTTGTATTACAACTTTATTTATATAATACATTGTAAACGTTTTTTAGTCAATACATTTTTTCATTTATATAAAAATTTTCTATTATTGATTGATAAATTTTTAACTTATATAAATAAATATTAATATAAGAATATATTCAATATTTACTTATATAATTATATACGAAGAAATCTTATATCACGGCATTTATAAGCAATACGCCAATTAAACCCATAACTGAAATTACAGTTTCAGCAACTGACCAAGACTTTATTGTTTCTCCAATAGTAAGACCAAAATATTCTTTAAACATCCAAAATCCCGGGTCATTTACATGAGAAAATATAACACTACCTGCACCTGTTGCTAATACCATTAAAGCTGGATTAGTATGTGTTGCAGCAATGAGTGGTAATACAAGTCCTGCCGTAGTTAACGATGCTACAGTAGCTGAACCCAAAGCTAATCGTAATACAGCTGCAATAGTCCACGCTAGTATTAAAGGTGATATATTACTACCAGCCATTATACTAGTTATATAATTACCTACTCCACTATCTATAAGAACCTGCTTTAAGGCACCACCACCACCTATTATTAATAGTATCATAGCTATACCACTTGCTGACTCTGATATATCTTTCATTAAGTCTTCCATCTTTTTACCTCTCATTAAACCCAAGGTAAACATAGCAACTATAACAGATATAAGCATAGCCATAACTGGACTACCTATAAACTCTAGGAAATTTTTTATAGGCCATGTCTTAGGTATAACAATCTCACCTATAGCTGCAGCTGCCATTAATATAGGCGGAATTATAGCTGTTAAAACACTAGTTGAAAAACTTGGCATGTCCTCTTCATCAATAATCTTTCCTGTAAATAGTCCACCACTTGGCTTACTACCTTTTATTTTTATAAATTTACCTAAAATAGGACCCGCAACTATTACTGTAGGTATAGCTATTATAATACCGTAAAATAATATTGAACTAATGCTTGCACCATATATAGTTCCTATTGCTATAGGTCCTGGGTTAGGTGGCAAAAATCCATAGGTAACAGAGAGTGCTACTGCCATAGGTAATCCTATGTATAACAGAGGCAATTCAGTAAATTCTGCAATAGAAACTGCTATTGGTATAAGTAATACAAATCCTACTTCATAAAACATAGCTATTCCTATAATAAATCCTGTAAGAACAACTGCCCACTGTATTCTTTTTACTCCAAACTTATTTATAAGACTTCTGGAAATCCTTTGTGCTGCACCTGAGTCTGCTATAATCTTTCCAAACATTGCTCCAAAACCTATAACTAACGACAAATGACCTAATGTGCTTCCAACACCATTTTGTACAGATTCTACTACTTTAACTGCAGGCATTCCTTCCAATATTCCAACAAATAAAGCTACAATAATTAATGATACAAAAGCATTTAATTTAAACCTTATCATAAGTAGTAACAATAATACTACTCCAATAACTACTATTAGTAACGGCATACTTTTCCCTCCAAAATAATTCATTAGTTTTTTTAGAAATCTCTTATCATAGATGTTTTTATTAAATTATGTAAACCACATGGATTTTCACATATAAACTAGTATGGATTTTATATGTATTTAATGATATTGGTAACTATGCCCATATATCACTTTTTAAACTTATAATACATTTTTATTATCTTTAATTTTTTTAACTAGTAAAAATATAAATAAGCACTTACAATATGTCAATTCTTTAAATGACTTTATACTATTATTTGAATTGTCTTATTTTTTGAGATTGTCAATTTTGAAATGTAAATTATGGTATCAAACATTTCTTAAACCCCACTCTCTATTTTGTTTTTCAACCTGAATATCACCTCCACACCATTACTTATAATACAACTTTTAATAGTTTTTATTATAAAATCATCATTTTAACCATATAATATATATCATTTAGCTACATTATTGTTATATAACAGATAATTTGTATTACAAGTTATCTATATGATAACCTTCAAATAATTTTTAGTCAATATGTTTTTTCACATTACAAATCTTAGTTTCACATAATAAAACATCCCTATGATACATTTAATATCATAGGGATGTTTTATTATGGATTATATTTTGCAAAATAGTAAAACTTATTATTATTTTTTATTATTTTTTATTATTTTTTAAATCATTTATTGTTCTTTGAGCATGTCTTCTTGTATAAATAGCTGCAAGCTCCGAATCTCGATTCTTTATTGCCTCTAAGATAAGCTTATGCTCCGTAATTCCACCTTTTGGTCCAAGATTTTCATATAGAAGCTTTTGATGATATTTAAGTACGTTTCTCAATAGTTCATTTACTTTAATAATTAATGAGTTATTAGTACCTTCTGAAATTTTAGTATGGAATTTTAAATCTTCCTCTGTAAATCTCTTGATATCATTCTCATGTATTACCATATTTTCATAGCATACTTCAAGTTGCTTTATCAAGTCATCACTACATCTTTCAGTACACATTCTAGCTGATTCAGGTTCAGTAATTAGTCTAAACTCCAGTATATCTATATAGCTATCCATATCCAAAATTAGCATAGGGATTAAGCTATTTAAATATATTAAAGGGCTTAAATCATTTACGAAGGAGCCCCCACCTTGTTTTTTATTTATAATATTTAATGTTGCTAACTTTTCCAAGGCTTCTCTTACAGAGACTCTACTTACATCTAATTCCTTTGCAAGTTGAGTTTCAGACATAATTTTTTGCCCAGATTTCCATTCGCCACTAAATATTTTTTCTTCTATTTTCTCCAATACCTTATCGCTAGTTCTACCATCTTTCATAAAAATCTCCTACTTCTATATTAAAATCTATATAATAAATTATCTTTGAACGCTGCCAGATGTATTTCCCTTTACAAGAGCCATTATTTCATCTTCTGTACAAATGTTAAAATCGCCTTCTATAGTATGCTTAAATACTCCTGATGCTACTCCAAATTCTAAAGCTTCTTTATAATCTACTCCATTAGCTAATTTATAAATTAAACCAGCTGCAAAAGCATCTCCTGTACCAACCCTATCTTGTATTGTAAAATCATACTTATTGGATTGATATAATTCTTCTCCATTATAAATCAAAGCCGAAAGTGCGTTGTGGTCTGCTGAATAATTTTCTCTTAATGTAGTTACAACATACTTTATATTAAACCTTTTTTTCATATTTGAAAATGTATTTTTCAATTTTTCTAAGTCTACTCCTTGTTTTGCAAAATCAGCAATTTTGTGTTTACCACCTTTTTCACTGCTGCTTAGCCAGCCAAAGCAAACATCAATATCATTTATAAACCTTGAAATTACACTTTCAAATTGATCATAGCTCCATAATTTAGATCTATAATTTAGATCTACACTTATATGTACGCCTTTTTTCTTAGCATACTCAACAGCTTTTTCCACTAATAGTATACACTTTTCTCCAAGCGCTGGAGTTATACCTGAAAGGTGAAACCACTCTGCATCTTTAAATACTTCCTCAAAGTCTATGTCATTTACATCTATATCACAAATTGCAGAATTTTTTCTATCGTATACCACTTTAGATGGTCTAACAGATGTACCTTTTTCAAGAAAATATATTCCTACCCTATCTCCAGTTCTAACAATATAATCTGTTTTTACTCCATAATTTCTTATGAAATTTAAGGCACTATCTCCAATTCCATTATCCGGTAAGGCTGTTAGAAAATATGAGTCCATACCCATATTAGCCAAGAAAACTGCAACATTTGCTTCAGCGCCACCATATATTGCATCGAAAGACTTCGCCTGAGCAAGCCTACTATGGCCAGGTGTAGTGAGCCTTAATAATAACTCGCCCATAGTTACTACTTTCTTCGCCATAAGAATCCCCTCCAAATTAAATTCTAGCTTCTCTTACTTTTTCAACAAACTTCTTTGCAGTTTCTGTGATTTCTTCATAATTTCCTGTTTTTGCTCCAGCTGTAAGTTGTCCACCTACACCAACTGCAACACATCCATTTTTAATCCATTGATCTACATTTTCTAAACTAACTCCACCTGTTGGCATAATTGGTACTTGTGGTAATGGTGCCTTTACATTCTTAACCATGCTTGGTCCAAAAGCACTTCCAGGGAAAAGTTTTATAATATCTGTACCTGCTTCCATAGCTTTTATCATTTCTGTTATTGTCATACAACCAGCCATGTAAGGAATTTGATATCTATTGCAAAGCTTTGCAGTCTCTAAATCAAATCCAGGGCTAACAATGTACTGTGCACCAGCTAATATTGCTATTCTAGCAGTTTCACTATCAAGTACAGTTCCAGCACCAACAATCAATTCTTCTTTTGAAAATTTTCCTTTTAGAGATGTTATTACTTTATCTGCTCCAGGTACTGTAAATGTAACTTCAATAGCAGGTACTCCACCTTCTATACAGGCCTTTGAGATTCTTTCAGCCACCTCAGTATTTTCAGCTCTAACTACTGCCACTACACCAACTTCTTCAATTCTCATTAACGTATTAAATTTTTCAATCATTTTTAATCCCCCTAAAAAATATTTATTTTTTAATAATTTGCTATAATAGAGTCTCTAATTTAAATAATATATTAAATACATCTTATATATTCCATTATACAAAATTATGTTTCATATATCAAAACTTTTTTATTGTAATTATAAATTATTTAAAAAATCTAATTCCTATATCCAAGTTCATTGGATATCTTATTAGCATATTCAATTATTAACTTTGCAAACTTATTTACTTTTTCTTCTTTAAAGCTTATTATTGATCCAGAAATACTAATTGCTCCACATATTTCGCCTTTATAATCTAATATAGAAGTTCCTATACATCTAATTCCAATTTCATTTTCCTGTTCATCTATTGCATAGCCTTGTTTCTTAATTATGTTTAAATCTTCTTTAAATTTTTTAAAATCTACAACAGTATTTTTTGTTAATTTTTCTATAATACTATTATCCCAAATAAATTTTACTTCATTGTCAGTCATATGAGATAGCATAGATTTTCCTACTGCTGTACAATATACTGGACTTCTCTTACCAATCTTTGAGTACATTCTTATTGGATTTTGTGATTCAACTTTATCTATGTATACAATTTCAGTACCTTCTCTAACTACTAAATGTATTACCTCATTAGTCTTTTCCATAAGTTCATGAAGTAACGGTTTTGCAGAAGTTACTATATTCATTTTTTCTATCTTCTTATTTCCAATTTCAAATAATTTTAAAGTCAAATTATATCTATTACTATCTTCATTTTGCTTGACATATCCTTTAACAATTAACGTATTTAAAAGTCTATGCACTGTACTTTTATGAAGATTTGCTTTCTCACTGATTTCAGTTATTCCTAAGCCATTTTCATAATCTGATAATATCTCTATTATTGATAAAGTTCTTTCTACAGATTGTACTAATTCTTGCATATCTCCACCCCCCTCTAATTTATACAATAAATATAATATATCTAATTGTCAACTTTCTATTAAAGTATAAGTTGAATTTTTTATTTTGACTACAAATACTGAAATTATATTATTTTATTAACTAAATTTATTCAGTTTATATTATAAATTTCACTATAATATGTAGCTAAATATAAGTAAAAACTAAAATTACTTTCACAATATAAATAAATCAACCAATTTATCGTAAATAACTTAATAGACTTAATTTATATCACTGTAGGTAATGTTTTCTTTAAATATACTTCAAAATCTCTTATTATTGTACTTTGACTTTCTTTGACTTATGATGTATTATGAAATTGTACTCAAGGAAAGCAACAAATAAGCTTCCCTTAACATATAAAATATAAAATATAAAATTTATAAACATTTAGGAGGTTATATTATGTTTGATATGGTTCCTTTTAGAAGAAATAATAATGTTGCAAGAACAGGTTCTACTTTTGATGATTTATTCAGTAATTTCTTAGGAGATGATTTCTTTTCTACTTCTATAATGAATAGCAGTGGCTTTAAAGTAGATTTAAAAGAAGATGAAAATGCTTATACTATAGAAGCAGATTTACCAGGCGTTAAAAAGGATGATTTATCTTTAGATTATGCAAATAACTATTTAACTATTTCTGCAAAACGTGATGAAACAACTGAAAATAAAGATGACAATTACGTAAGACGTGAAAGAAGATATGGCCAATTCAAAAGAAGCTTTTACGTTGATAATATTAATGAATCTACTATAGATGCTTCCTTTACAAATGGAGTTTTAAAAGTAACATTGCCTAAAAATGATAAGGGAATTGAAAAGAATAGAATAGATGTTCATTAAAAAATTAGCAGGAGCAATTGCTCCTGCTAATTTTCATTTAATTAACTACACATTTTCTTTATGTGGATAAGTTTAAGAAGAAAACTTATCCACATTGTGATAAAAAGTTTTAACTTAAAAAATCTATACACATATCCACATTTATTTTTCTTATTTATAGTTATATTTGTGTATAACTTTTTTAAGTTTATCTATTCTTCTCTGTGGATAATATCAAGTCTTCCAAATTTACTGAACTGGCCAAGCCAAGCAAGTTTTACTGTGCCTGTAGGACCATTTCTTTGTTTTGCAATAATACATTCAGCAACATTCTTATCTTCTGTTTCTTTATCGTAATATTCATCCCTATATAAGAACATAACGAGATCAGCATCCTGTTCTATAGAACCTGATTCTCTAAGATCTGAAAGCATAGGTCTATGATCTGTTCTCTGCTCTGGTGCACGTGATAATTGAGAAAGTGCGATGACCGGACACTGCATTTCTTTTGCTAGAGCCTTAATAGACCTTGATATTTCTGATACTTCCTGTTGTCTACTTTCACCACGTCCAGACATAAGCTGAAGATAATCTACTATTATCATATCTATACCATGCTCTATTTTTATCCTTCTACACTTAGAACGCATTTCCATTACAGATATCCCTGCAGTATCATCTATATAGATCTTTGCCTCAGCTAAAGGTCCAGATGCTCTAGCTATATTATCCCAATCACTATCTTCAAGATTTCCAGTTCTAAGCTTTAGCATATCAACATTTGCTTCAGAGCATAAAAGTTTGTAAGCTAACTGCTCCTTTGACATTTCTAAAGAAAATACAACTATACTCTTTGAAGATCTAAGTGCTGCATATTCTGCTAAGTTAAGGGCAAAAGTTGTCTTTCCCATAGAAGGTCTCGCTGCAATAAGTATCATATCACCTTTTTGAAATCCTGATGTCTTTGCATCTAATTCCGGGAATCCAGAAGGTACTCCTGTTACTTCACCCTTATTATTATAAAGCCTCTCAATTTCTAAAAATCCTCTTTCTAAAACTGAACTTATAGATTCAAAGTCACTACTTACCGTATTTTGTGCTATGTCAAATATTTTCTTTTCTGCAGAATCTAAGACTTTTGGAACATCATCTTGCTGATTATAACTTTCTTCAATAATTTCAGTTGATGATTTAATAAGTCTTCTTAATATAGCCTTTTCACTCACTATATCTATATATGAAGATAAATTTGCTGTAGAAGGCACTGAATCACAAATTTCTGTGATATAGGTAATACCACCTGCCCCTTCAAGCTTTTCTGTAGATCTTAAGTGTTCAATAAGAGTTATCATATCAACGGGAATATCTCGCTGATAAAGATCTATTATTGAACTAAAGATTAATTTATGATTTTCTCTATAAAAGTCATCACCTCTTAAAATTTCTGCTGCCTCAGCTATAGAGGTCTTATCCAATATCATTGATCCTAATACAGACTGCTCTGCTTCTATATTTTGCGGTAAACTCCTAAGAGGTGCTGCCATTTATATCATCTCTCCTATGTCTTCTAAAATACAATATCCATAAGTTCTTCTATGGTTTCTACAGGTTTTACTTCAATATCTTTTAATTCCTTTGGTACTTCCTTAAAATTATATTTTGGAACTGTAACAAGTTTTATTTCTTTTCTCTTTGCTCCATAAACTTTTTCAAATATTCCACCTACAGGCTTAATCTTTCCTCTTAGCGAAATTTCTCCTGTCATTGCAACATCCTGTCTTACTGGTTTATCTAAGAGAGCACTTATTATACAAATAGTAATAGCTGATCCAGCTGACGGGCCATCAATCTTTCCTCCACCTATAAAGTTTACATGTATGTCATAATCTTTTATATCTTTATCCGTAATTTTTCTTATAACTGAAGCCGCATTAAATACAGAATCCTTTGCCATACTTCCTGCAGTATCATTATATCTTACCACTCCATGTCCTTTTTCCTTTGCAGGAAATACAGATGCCTCTATTTCAATAGTGGAACCAATATAACCACTTACACCTAAACCATAAACGTGACCAACTTCTAGTCCATTATTTTTATCTATAGTTTCATAAGGAGCAAGTCTGCCTATTCTTATAACATCTTCTACGTCTGATTTAGTTATATTAATTTTATCATTTGAATTCAGTCCATTATTGTATAAAACATATCCGTATACATCAGACAGAATATTTATTGCTCTTCTTCCTTCTATAGTATACCTACTTATAAGTTCTGGTACACCTGATTCAAGTTCCACATCAAGCCTTTTACTAGCATTAATTACTATAGATTCAATATCTTTTGCAGATAGTGGTTCAAAATAAACCTCTGTACATCTTGATCTAAGTGCCGCATTAATTTCTGATGGTTGCCTTGTAGTTGCACCTATTAATACAAAATCTGCTGGAGCTCCTTTTTCAAAAAGATACTTTATATACTGTGGTACATTTTCATCATCAGGATCATAGTATGAAGATGAAAATTCTACTCTTTTATCTTCAAGAACCTTTAATAATTTATTCTGAAGAATATTATCAAGTTCTCCTATTTCATCTATAAAAAGTACACCACCATGAGCTTCTGTTACAAGTCCTGTCTTAGGTTCAGGTACACCTATTTCAGCTAATTCCCTTTTGCTACCTTGGTATATTGGATCATGCACTGATCCTAAAAGTGGATTTGTAATTTCTCTTGGATCCCATCTTAATGTAGTTCCATCAACTTCAACGAACTTTGAAGTTTCTTCAAATGGAGTATATTTTAATTTTTTTGCTTCATCCAAAGCAATTCTTGCTGCAGTGGTTTTTCCCACTCCCGGAGGTCCATAGAGTATAATATGTTGTGGATAAGGTGATGCAATCTTTGATAATATTGCTTTTATTGCTCTCTCCTGTCCTACAATTTCAGAAAATGCCTCTGGCCTTAATATGGATTGTATATTTTTACTACGCTTTTTTGCATCTAATTCTCTGAAATCTTCAAGTCTCTTTAATGTTTTAGCATTTTCAGGGCCCTTCTTTTTTTTAATTATACCCATTTTTACTTCTTCTATATACTTTTCTTGCTTATCCATTAAAACCTGTTCAACTTCGGACTGTAGTTTATTTTCTATATATTTTTTTGCTACATATTCAACTAAGGATCTATTGGTAGCCTCTAAAACATCATTTGCATTTTGTTCTGTTGGCACTGTATCTATTCCATTATTACCACATACAATTTTATTAAGTGCATATAGTTTTTTATAAACATCTTCACTTTTCATAAGTTTTTGAAGTTTATATTTTACTATTCTTGACTTAATTGTACCTTGATCAAATATATTTTTTAATGTTTGTAGTAATATATTTACCTGAGCCTCCAAAGGAACCTGCTTTGTATTATTATCGCCTTTACCATCGGAATCAAACTGTAATTTCAAAATTTTCCTCCTTCTTACTGCTCAACTATAAGTACTTTTATTTTAGTGGATACTTCAGGATAAATTTTTAACTCAATTTCATAGCTTCCTAATTGTCTTATAGACTCTGTAACTATTTTTTTCTTATCTATATTTGCCTTAAACTGGTTTTTTATTTCTGAGGATATATCTTTGCTTGTTACAGCTCCAAAAAGTCTTCCACCTTCACCAGATTTAGCCGCTATTTTCAATTCTCTTCCCTTTAGTTCATCAGCTAGCTTTTGCGCAGCTTCTGTTTTCTCTAATTTCTTTTTCCTCGTAGCTTCATTTTTCTGATTTAATACATGAAGGTTATTATCATTGGCTTCTTCAGCCAACTTTCTTGGAAACAAAAAGTTTCTAGCATAACCATCTGATGCATTAATAACTTCACCTTTTTTTCCTGTTCCCTTTATATCTTTTAATAGTATTACTTTCATTATTCTTCACCTTCCCTTAAGTACTCTTCAATAGATTCTTTTAATTTTTTAATAGAATAATCCATTGTATTTTTATAATCATTTATCAAAGGTTTATCCTCTGATGAAATTTTTATCTTTGTTCCTGCCATAGTCATATGACCTCCTCCACCGAGGGATTCCATTATAAGTTGAACATTTATAGTGCCAAAAGATCTAGCACTTATCAATACTAAATCTTTGATTTTAACTAATACAAATGATGCTTCTATTCCCTTAATATTCAAAAGCTCATCTGCTGCTTGAGCAGCTAATATGTTATCTTGAATTTCAGGTGGACATACTGCTATAGCTATATTATCATATACAATCTTTGATGACTTTATAATTTCAGATTTTTTAATAAAACTATTTAAGTCACTTGAAAAAAGCTTTTTTACATCAATAGTATCAGCTCCATGTTTTCTAAGATAAGCTGCAGCTTCAAAAGTTCTAACTCCAGTCTTAAAGTAAAAATTCTTAGTATCAACACATATTCCTGCTAAAAGTGCCTCTGCTTCTATCGGTTTCATCTTATAGTCTTCATCCATATACTGCACCATTTCTGTAACAAGCTCTGAAGTTGATGAAGCATATGGCTCAATATAACTAAGTATAGCATCTTTAATAACACTTGCGGATTTTCTGTGATGATCTATTATTACCACTTTTTTGAACTTTTTTAATAACAATGTATTTTCTACATAAGTAGAATTATTTACATCAACCAATATTAATAGACTATCATCATCAATTAATTCTTCACATTCTATACTATTTTTTAAAGTATCTACATAATCTCTACTTTTTTTTAATTTATCATAAATATATTTTACACTATCATTTAAGGAATCTATAAGTATGTAGCTTTCTTTTCTAAACTTTCTTACTCCACTATATATCCCAATAGCCCCTCCTAAACAATCAATATCTGGATTACTATGTCCCATTATAATTACAGTACTACTTTCCTTTACAAGGTTTACTAAAGATTGACCAATTACTCTAGCTCTTACTTTTGTCCTCTTCTCTACTTCTTTAGTCTTTCCACCATAGAACAGCAACTTATCCTTACTTTTCATAACTGCCTGATCTCCGCCCCGGCTTAATGCAAGTTCTTTAGCAGATACAGCAAAGTTATAATTTTCAATAGGTGTTGACCCTCCTCTTCCTATTCCCATACTAAGAGTTACTGCAAGCTTATTTCCTATGTTTATTTCTCTGACAACATCTAGAATTTCAAATTTCTTTTCCATTTCTTTTTTTATATTCTTATTTTGAATTACAAGAACATATTTACCCATAGAGTACTTCTTAAACATTGCATTTATACTTTGAGCATAGCTATTTATATTTCTTTCTACTTCAGCTATTAAAAGTGGTTTTTTATCTTCAGGGGTATTCTTAACAACTTCATCTAAATTGTCCACTTCTATAAGTACTACAGATTCTTTTATATTTTCTATTTCTTGTACTAGTTCATGCTTATCACTTACATCGTAAAAGTATAAAAGGATTATGTTATCTCTAATCCTTTTATCATCAGAATTACCCATGGTATCCACAGAACTTGTATGCATATCATAATATTTACCATGAATCTTTAAGTCACTGTAATTCTTTTTCTCACCATTTAGAATTTGATTAATATGAACATCTTTAATTAGCTCATCAATCTTCTTGCCTAATACATCCTTATCATCAAAAATCATAGATATATTTTGGTTGTACCAAAGTACATTTCCTTTACTGCTTATTATAATAAGTGGAAATGGAAGCTTTACTAACGTATTCTTCGTGGCAGAATCTAATTTAGATGAAAAATTTTCTATAAATCTTTTCCATTCACTTTTCTTTATTTTAATGATTCTTATACTATATAAAGTAATTATTAAAAGCGTTCCTACTGCTATAGATCCAATAATATAATGACCATACAAAAATAATAATAAAATAAGCACTATTATTATTATTATGTATACTAAATTACTATGATAAGAATAATTATATTTATCTTCCATAAATTTCACCTAATTTTTCTAATTCTATTTGGATCAAGTTTTCTAGAATCCACTATAAGCTCTGCTAATCCTATAATAATATATATATTTTTAAATGCTAATAGTAATAGTATAATGGTATACTA
>NZ_BAEV01000049.1 GCF_000246895.1 Clostridium arbusti SL206
CTTGCTTCAATTGTCATATTAATAAGTTGTAATCATAATTTTATAATTGATATATGAAAATGAATAACACCTTAGTAAGATTCATTGATATTTCTAATTGATTATTTAATATTTCTTAATAAATACTCTTATAAATCTCTACTAAATCTTCTAAACTAGCTTTTCTTGGATTAACTAATGCACTTCCACTTTGGATAGCATCCTTTGCAAGGGCCTCTATACTTTCTTCTTTAACTCCTACATCTCTTAGCTTTGTTGGAAGTCCAGTTTCAGCATATAATTCCTTTACCGCCTTTACCGCTAAATTACTTGCTTCTCTTAAGGACAGCCCTTTAGTATTCTCTCCCATAGTTTCTGCAATATCTTTAAACTTTTCAGGACAAGCTGCTCTGTTATATTCCATAACTCTTGGAAGAAGTATGGCATTTGCAAGTCCATGTGGTACTCCAAAATATGCTCCAAGTGGTCTTGACATTGCATGTACTAGTGCTACTGAAGCATTACTAAAGGAAAGTCCTGCTTGCATTTGCGCAAAGAGCATATTATTTCTTGCTTCCATGTTTTCTCCATTTTGCACTGCCTTTGCTAGATTTTTACTTATAAGCTTTATAGCCGAAAGTGCCTGTACATCAGTGGCTTGCTGAGCTTTTTTTGATATATAAGCCTCTATAGAATGTGTCAAAGCATCCATTCCCGTAGCAGCTGTTACATCTGGTGGAACCATTACAGTTAAATCACCATCCAAAATTGCTACTTTAGGTATTAGTGCTTCTCCACCTATTAACATTTTTACTTTTCTTTTTGTATCAGTTATTACTATAAATCTACTTACTTCACTTCCTGTTCCCGCAGTAGTTGGTACTGCTATAACTGGTACCCCAGGAATTTTAGGTTCTTTCTTTTCATAATCAACAATGCTTCCAGGATTAGTAATCATAGCACTTATTCCCTTTGCTGCATCAAGAGGACTTCCTCCACCAAGAGCTACAATTACATTTACACCTTCTTCTTTCGCAATTGTAGTTCCTAAATCTACTGTATCCACACTAGGATCAGATTCTACTTTGTCAAAAACTATATATTGCAGATTTTCCGATTTCAAACTGCTTATAACTTTATCTAACGCCCCAGTTTTTTTAGATGAATTTCTTCCTGTAACGATCATTGCCTTGTTACCATACTTTTTAGTTTCTTCACCTACTTGTGCTGTGGATCCTTGTCCATAGATTATTTTTCCTGGTGATTGAAATACTGAGCTTACCATTGTTGTGCCTCCTATATACATTTTTTAGTGTTTTATCAATTGTTATGCATTAAATTTGATAAATCAATAATTATCATGTAAATAATTTAACATATTTAAAATACTTTTTATATGTCCACTATACACAAATATATATAGTTCTGATTGTTAATTAAGGCATATGAAAATAAATAACAAGTCAAAGATACGACGTATATTTTGAATCTTACAAGGAAACAGATTCTGATGATAGTGGTACTATCAGAGGGTTCTGTTAATGTAGTATGATTCATAATAGACTAGTATACTGACTAGTTATTTATTTGAAGATGCCTAAATATAATTTAAAAACTTTCCAATCTTTATGGCTTCTGCAAACTCAAGTAAAGTATTTATATCTTTAAGGTCGCACTTAAGAATTTCTTCCATTTTATTCATTCTATATTTCATGGTATTTCTATGAATAAAAAGTTTTTCAGCTGCCCTTCCAAGATTGGCTCCTTCAGCCACGTAAGCCTCCAGTGTCTTGAATAAATCACTTTCACTTTTCTCATCATATTCAATTAATTTATCAAGAGTTTCATGATAAATTTCTTTCATTTCTTCCTGATTATCCATTTGAAAAAACATCCTATATATACCAACCTTGCTATACTTTTTTACACTACTTTTTTCTCCACATACTTTTACAATTTTTAAAGCCTTTTGTGCTTGATCAACACTCTTTTTAAAATCTTTTAACTCATTGAATTTACATCCAATACCTATACTTACAGTTAAATCATTGAATTTTTCTTTAACACCTTTTATAATATCCTCTGCAATAGACTCAATAGTGTCATAATTATTATTCCATTCCCTTACAGGCATCATTAAAATAATAGAATCACGCTGCATTACATAAAGTATTTTTTTTCTCCATTTATTCATTACATTCAATATAATTTGTTCTATATTTTGCTTAATTTCTATAATAGCTTCTTCATCAGTTATTTTTTTATCTCTAATAAAATTTCTAAAGTCATCAATATCCACTACAAGGGCACAATAATTTTTACTTGAATTGTATCCATAAAAAGAGGCTCTATTTAAGATTTCATCTGTAAAAGTAGATTCTCCAAAGATAATTTCCTTCATAAAACTATCCATGGATTCCTTTTCTACTTTATTCATAAAAATAGCTCTACATATACTCTGAGTTACATCTATGAGTTTAACTTCAAAGGGTAATTCAAATATGGGAAAGTCAAATTTATCTGCCAATTCTTTAACTTCTTTTGGCGTTTCCGTAATATAAGGTCCTGTATTTATAACAAGTCCAGAAAGATCTCTATCTATTAAATCTTTTACTAACTGTAAAAGAGTATTTACGTCGTCTTTTATAACTAATCCTGTAATAAAAAGCAGTTCTCCACCCTTTACCCATTCAGAAACCTGTGGATTTTCAACTACATGAATCCATCTTATAACTTTATTCATTCCACCTTTTCCAGCTACCACTTTCATCTTTTCAAGATGTTGTAATTTTAAAATACTATTGCAAGTAATAAGCATACTTAACCTCTCCATCTCTTTTAGACATGTGAAAATAAATAGTAAGTCAAAGATGCGACGAATATTTTGAATCCAACAAGGAAGCAGGTGACCAGGATAGTGGGCTATCTGAGGGTTCTGCTGACGCAGTAGGATTGAAAATAGGCTAGCATACTGACTAATTATTTATTTGAATATGCCTTATAATGTATAATTCATAAATTTTAATATATATATGATATTATTATATAGGACTATTTGTAAAAATAAATATAAAGGTTGTCAAATTATCAATTATAACATACTATACTAACTAATCATCAAAGATTTATTCACAAGACATTTTTACAAAGTTATAATTGTCCACATATTTATTTATTAATTGATAAATAAAATCACCTAATAATTTTTATAAGTACTTATTGAATGCTTATTATATAGATAATCAATTCAAAGTACTATTATAATGGTGACTTTAGGCATATGAAAATAAATAATAAGTCAAAGATACTAGTTATTTATTTGAAGATACCTTACACCAATTAATATTTTACTTATTCCACATAACAAGCTAATAGAAAGAAGGATCTAACCATGAAAGATATTTATGCTGTAAAAGGAAATATAATATTTACACCTGCTTTTGGTAAATACACTATATTTAAAAATAGTTACATTATTGTAGAAGGAAAATATGTTAAAGGAGTATATGAAAAATTACCTCTGAAATTTAAAAATATATCTGTAAAAGATTATGGAGATTCACTTATAATACCGGGCTTTGTGGATTTACATTTACACGCTCCACAATTTGCGAATCTAGGTCTTGGACTAGACAAAGAATTAATGCCTTGGCTTGAAACCTATACCTTCCCAGAGGAAAAAAAATATTCGGATTTAGTATATGCTAAAAAGGTATATGCTGCGCTCATAAAAGAGCTGTGGAAATTTGGGACTACACGTTCTGTGGTGTTTGCAACACTTCATAAGGAAGCTTCTAAAATGCTTATGGATATGTTTGCAAAATCAGGACTTTCAGCTTATATAGGCAAAGTTAATATGGATATAAATTCTCCTGATTATCTAGTGGAAACCACCGAGCAGTCACTAAAAGACACAGAAGAAATTCTAATAGAATACTCTGATAAATATGATTTAGTTAAACCAATAATTACACCTAGATTTGTTCCAACTTGCACTTCTGCATTAATGGATGGTCTTGGAAAACTAGCTGCTAAATACAATACTAAGGTTCAATCCCATTTATGTGAGAACAAAGATGAAATTGCCTTTGTAAAACAACTTCATCCTATTAGTAAAAACTATGCTAGTGTATATAATGAAGCCAATCTTTTTGGACAACTTCCTACTTGCATGGCCCATTGTGTATTAGTAGATGAGGATGAAATAGATTTAATGGTTAAAAATCAAGTTTTCGCTGTGCACTGCCCAAATTCAAATAATAATTTATCCAGTGGTATGTCACCTGTAACAAAGCTTATAAATAGTGGTATTCCAGTAGCTCTTGGCAGCGATATTGGTGCAGGTCACAGTTTGTCTATGCTCAACACCATGGTAGCCGCAGCTCAAGTATCAAACTTAAATTATGCTACTAAAAATAGAACTGAAAAGCCTTTAAATACTGCTGAAATATTTTATTTAGCTACTAAAGGTGGCGGCAAGTTCTTTGGGAATATTGGAAGTTTTGAAGAAGGCTATGAGTTTGATGCTTTAGTTATTGATGACAGCACTCTTCCTATAGTTAAGACTTTAACGTTAGAAGAAAGACTTCAGAAATTTATCTATACTGGTGATGACAGAAATATAAAGATTCGCTACGTGGCAGGTAGTGAAGTTAAAGAACCTGCATTTTAAATCTTTCCCTTTTTTTAATCACCCCTGGGGTGTATAATTCTCCAAAATTTCCATTTTAATCACCCCAGGGGTGTTCTTTTTTACAGAATTTCCATAAATTACACCCCAGGGGTGATTTTTATATTGACAATTATAGGCTACACTACTATAGTGTATAGTAGTGTAGCCTATAAAGGAAGGAGGTAATATGATGCTATCCTCAATTGATTTAGTCATTCTTGGATATTTATTTCATGGTGAAAAAAGTGCTTATGAAATGGTTAAGGAGTTTGAGACTTGGAGTCTAACTAATTGGATTAAAATAAGTAATGCTTCCATTTATAAAAAAATCATTAAGCTTTGTAATGATGGTTTTCTTGATTCAAAAACTATTAGAGAAGGTGAAATGCCAGAAAAGATTGTGTACTCTATAAATAAAAAAGGTGATGAGTATTTTCATAAACTTATGGAGGAGTCTTCTACTAACATCTCCCACATATATTTTGATTTCAGCGGCTTTATTTCAAACTTAAATAATCTTAATACTGAGGAAAGACATACCTTACTAAAAAAATTTAATAGTGCATTAAAGGAAAGGAATGAATACATGCACGGTCCTCATAAAGAAGAGCACAAGGACTTAAAAAATGAAAATGCCTGGGACCTCATAGGTCTTTATGAAGATCTATACAAACTTTTAGATAAATGGTCTTCAAAACTATTAGAAAAATATTGATATTATTTTGAAAATCCATCTAAGGCACATTCAAATAAATAACTAGTCAGTATGCTAGCCTATTTTGAATTCTACTGCGTCAGCAGAACCCTCTGATAGCACCACTATCATCAGGACCTGTTTCCTTGTATAATTCAAAATAGACGTCTCATCTTTGACTTGTTATTTATTTTCACATGCCTAGTATGAAAATAATAATTTTAAATAAAATAAAAATTACATAGGGAGGTTCAGCATGAACAAAAAATCAGGTTCCAACACTGCTATTGCCTTTATTGCCATAGTATTAGGCTTTTTTATGGCACTTCTTGACACAACAATAGTTAATATCACTCTGCCTAGAATGACAGAGTACTTTAATACCACGGTACAAAACATATCCTGGGTAGTAAATGGATATAATATTGCCTTTGCAGTACTTATAATAACCGCTTCAAGACTGGCAGATCAATTTGGAAGAAAAAAAATATTTATTATAGGTATCATAACTTTTACTGCTTCTTCACTACTGTCAGGTTTATCACAGTCACCAGAAATGCTAATTTTCTTTAGAGTTATTCAAGGATTATCAGCAGCTCTAGTGGTGCCAGTAACTATACCACTGGCACTTAACATATTTCCACCGAAAAAGCACGGCATGGTTATGGGCTTATGGGGAGCTTTTGCAGGACTTGCCGCTGCTAGTGGACCTTCTCTTGGAGGTATAATCACTCAATTTTCTAGTTGGAGATTTGTATTTTTTATAAATATTCCCATAGGAATTATTTCAGTTATTTTAACTATAAAATATATTAAGGAATCTTATGATTCTTCTGCAGATAAAAGAATAGATTTTCTTGGAATACTTACTTTATCTGTAGGTGTATTTTCCCTTACCCTAGCACTTATAGAGGCTAATGATAAGGGCTGGACTTCAACTTTCATAGTGTCACTATTAATAGTGGCTGTAATAGGATTCATACTATTTATAGTAACGGAGTTAAAAGTAAAAAGTCCTATGCTCCCTCTTAGTTTGTTTAGAATAGCACCTTTTACTTGCGGAGCTATTGCACTGTTCTTATTGGGACTTGGAATGATGGCTGGGGCCTTCTTCTTGGCATTTTTCCTAACGCAGGTTAAGGGTTTAAGTGAACTTTCAGCAGGACTTATTATATCAACTATGGCATTAGCTTCTATAGTAAGTTCATCAATCAGCGGTCCTCTAACTCAAAAACTTGGTGGAAAGTGGTTTAGTACTATTGGTTTAGCTCTATTATCAATATCAAGCTATCTTTACAGTACACTTACACAATACTCTACTAATTTAGATATAATTTTAAGACTTATCGTAGCTGGTCTTGGTATGGGTCTTGCCATGTCCTCTATAATGGGATCTATGATAAGAAATGTACCTAAAGATAAAATAGGCATGACCTCAGGAGTTAACAATATGACAAGAACTCTTGGTACTGTACTTGGAGTTGCTGTACTATTAACACTATTCAATGCTAGCATGACTTTTGAAATGACAAAGGCTAAAACCGATGCTATTAACATAGTTAAAGCTGATACAGTTTTTAATGCTGAGGCCAAAGCAGCTATGATAAACTCTTTTAATTCATCAAAAGCAACTTCTACTAATAGTAATAAACCTAATGTAGATGATATATTAAAGCAAATTGATACTAAAGAAAAAGAAACATTAAAGGCTGCTCCACCCGCTATGCAAAACAAAATACAACAAGGCTTTGAAGCTCAGAAAAAGGAAACAAAAGTACTTTTTTCAGCTGTAGAAACTAAATTTACAGATCATACTGTAGTTGCCTTTAGTACTACCTTTAAATATGGTTTCTTCATATTGATTCCTGGAATATTCTTTGCTTACTTTAGTGATAGGAAGAAAGAGAAAAATTTAGTTGGAGAACCAAGAGAATCATCTGCAGTGTAGTACTTGATTATATCCAAAATAATCTCAATACACTTAAAATAATAACTTGGAAGAATTGGAACCATATAGTCAATTGAAGTCAGTGAAATATATTAGATCAGAGTATTAAAAACTCTGATCTATTTTTTTCTGTATACGAACTAGTTATTTGTAGCTCTTCACAAATTATATTTATAATTTCTTATCTAACAAAAGCACCTAATAAGAAATATTCTGTATCTACTTGTCCTAATGCTACATATTATATATTAGCTAGAAGAATATAAATAAAAAACTTTAGGAGGAAAAAACATTATGGCAAAAAGACTTTTTTATAGCTTATATGCTACTGACGGTTTTATTGACCTTCCAACAGATCCGACGGGATGCTTAGATCGTAGAAGCATATACATTTTTGGTTTTGTAGGAGGTTTATGGAAAGTCCAAGATAAATGTACAGGCAAGTTTACAATTTGTGACCCAAGCTTAGATCCTGCAAATGTAACAGCACGAGACGATCTAAGAGGAACAGCTGTAATTCCATCGCCATTAATAAAAATGGACACGGATGATGAACTATTTATAACACTAACTAACCTGGGTTTTCTAAGAGCTGAAGAACCAATTTTAGACGTTCATACTATTCATATACACGGTGGTCACGTAGCAACCCAGCTTGATGGTGTACCTGAAACTTCCTTTGGAGTACCAGTAACTCCTATAGACGAGCCTTCAATCAGTGTCACTTATTACTTTAAACCTGAAACACCAGGAAGTTATTTCTATCACTGCCACCAGGAAGCTGCTGAACATGTTCAAATGGGAATGTATGGAGGTCTAATTGTATATCCCTCAGTTAAAGATGTATCCCATTGTATTAGGTCAAAGGGAATCACCAACAGGAACTTTGCAAATTCGGAGTGTTCCAGCTTTTTCGATAAAGAATATGTAATACTCTTATCTGATATCGACTCCACATGGCACGATGCTGTTCAAAATCAGACTGACTTTAATCCGGTAAATTTTAAACCTGACTGGTGGCTGGTAAATGGACGTGCCTTCCCTGATACACTCTTACCTGCTGGTGTTTCTGTAGGTGGTGGTGCTTATAAAATTCCTGCTGGATATGATTCTTATGTTCACATTAAAAATGAGCAAAGGTTCCTTCTCCGCCTCATTAATATGGGTTATCAGCCGGTTCCATGGCATACTCATGGTTGGCATGGAAGAATAGTTAATAAAGATGCACATCCGCAGCCACACGATGATAAAGTTTTCACCCAATTGGTTGGTTCCGGAGAAAGCTATGACATTCTCTTTATTGCTGAAGATAAAAGACCTATTTATTCTGATTATATTTTCTGCGGCAAAGATGGCTTTCCATCATTAATGAATCAGGTTGCTGATGCAACTACAGAATCTATTAAAGCAGGTACCTTTATGCCAGGTTTCGGAGATTCAACTACTTTATGGGCTAACACTCCAGAGGCAGGCGGTACCACATTGTGTCCGTTCCCAGGAAACTTCGAAACGCACAATTATGGTGAAGCAGATAATTTCTTCTTTCCCCAAT
This sequence comes from Clostridium arbusti SL206, assembly GCF_000246895.1. Lineage (GTDB taxonomy): Bacteria > Bacillota > Clostridia > Clostridiales > Clostridiaceae > Clostridium_I > Clostridium_I arbusti. The sequence goes on from NZ_BAEV01000049.1 coordinate 8,846, forward strand.
TCTATATTGCCCATAACCACGATGATTACAAGGTTACCAATAATGGTGTATACCCTGGAGGCCAATTAATATTTATCCAAACTGATTTGCCAAGGGAGAAACCTCACAAGCCTTGTAAACCGGATTCTGATTCAAAATGTAAAAAAGCTACTACTTCAAGTCCTAAATTTCCTTAATCTTTAAAAATAATTAAAAGGTACGCCTTTCTATAGGCGTACCTCATATTCCAATTGGAGGTATATTATGATTACAGTATTAATTACTATAAGTATATTAATCGCCGTCACAGGGGCATTTTTTCCCATATACTATTACTATTATTTTATCCCCAGGAAACATCCTTTTGAAATAGCAGGTTGTGTTCTAACAGCTGATGATAGCATTATTAATGTTGGCTTTAAAATCAACAGAACAGGTTATATTACTAAAAGTCCCCAGGAAATTTACATTACAGATGAAGCAACCAGGATAAAAATTTATTTACTAAGCATCTCAACGATTGGAAAAATGGTAACTCGAAAAGGCCATAGAGGCAAATATGGTTATATGATGTTGGTAAATATAGGAAACGTTGTGAAACATGAATCTAAAGTCACTGTTACTATCGGTGACTTCCAAAAAAAACATGTTACTGTAATTTAACAGGATTAAAGATAAATAAAAATTAACTAAATGCTATGATAATGCGTATAAAAATCAACTAAAAAATTGTTAAAAGCCTATCATTGTTCTGATAAAGATCATATCATAAAAACTAGCATCATAAAATAAATACTTAAATGATGCTAGTCACTGAATCTGTTAAATTTCCGAAGCAAAATCTCTATGCAATTTTTTCCATTTTATCTATTGTTTCAAGATATTCCTGTCCCTTTACGTGATTATACTTACCTTCCCACTTTGATATAGCCACTGCTGCTAAAGAATTACCTACGATGTTTACAACAGTTCTTGCCATATCAAGAATACGATCTATTCCAGCTATAAAGGCAACACCTTCCATTGGAATGCCTACAGAGCCTAAAGTTGCAAGTAATACAACAAAGGATGCTCCAGGAACTCCTGCCATTCCCTTTGATGCTACAAGTAAAACAATTACTAAATTTATTTGAGCAGGTAATGACATATGAATCCCATACATTTGTGCAATAAATAATGCTGTTATGGATTGATACAAAGTAGATCCATCAAGATTAAAAGAATATCCAGTTGGAATAACAAAAGATGTAATAGCTTTTGGACAGCCAAACTTCTCCATTTTCTCCATTATCTTTGGCAAAACTGCTTCAGAACTTGCAGTAGTATATGCAATGATAATTTCATCTTTTAATATTCTAAGCATTTTAAGTATACTAGTACCTGCTATCTTTGCCACAATTCCAAGTACTACTAGTATGAAGAAAATCATTGCTCCATAAGTAGTAAGAATAAGTTTTATTAATGGAACCAAAGAAGCAAGTCCAAATTTTGATATTGTAACACCTATAAGTGCAAATACACCAATAGGCGCAGTTTTCATAACCTGATTTGTAACCCAAAACATTGCATCTGCAATACCTTGACAAACACTAAGCACAGGCTTTCCCTTTTCTCCTATTGAAGCTATCCCTAAGCCAAACATAACAGAGAAAAATATAATTGGAAGTAAATTTCCTGTAGAAAGTGCTTCAAAAAAATTACTTGGCACAATATTTACAAAAGTATCTGCCAATCCGTGATGAGTTGTAGTAGCTGTATTCACGTAATTCTTAATACTTACCTTTGAAAGTTCATGAATATTTATTCCACTTCCAGGATGAAATATATTTGCCACTGCAATTCCTACAATAATGGCAATAGTAGTTATAATCTCAAAGTATAAAATAGTCTTTCCGCCAAGCTTGCCCAGTTTTTTAATATCGCCAACACCAGCAACTCCAACTACTAATGATGAGAAAACTATTGGAATAACTATCATTTTTATGAGATTAAGAAAAATTTGTCCTATAGGCTCAAGATAAGTCTCTACAGCTGGATTTCCATAAAAAATACCGCCTACTGCAATACCAAGTACCAGGCCAATGACAATCTGTACTGCTAATCCCAATTTAATTTTTTTCATTTCATTCACCTTTTCTTATTTAGGCACATTCAAATAAATAACTAGTCAGTATGCTAGTCTATTTATTTTCATATGCCTTATTTTAAATTATTTTATTCTGTCCTCTGTCATTTATAAAATATAAAATTTTATTCATATTTTATAAGACCATCTATAGAATTCTACAATAACCTACAATTTTATTTGATAAATCAATAAAATAATTTATAATGATTACTCATTTAACAAATTATAGATTTATTATTTGTAATTTAGCAATAAATTTTTAAAATAAATTCATTGTTTTTATAATCTTATCAATGATTTATTATCTTTTTTACAGTTCTTTTAATTTAAAGTGATGGCACTTGAAGTTAAAAATTGCATTTTATAAAATTTATGCAAGAAAAACATTATATTTATAATTATCCTCTAGTATATTAACTTAATTTCTGCTATTCTTTTTTATGTATTAAAATAATAGGATTTTACTAATTTAGATATGATAATGAGGAGTGACTCCCTTTGAAAAAAAATTTTTATATATTATTAACACTTATACTACTAATCCCACTAGCAGGAGAATTTAAGTTTTTCCCATTTAACGATAGTTTTCGTGTAAGTCTTGGTACACCCATTTTTTTCTTTTTTCTACTTTGGGCAAGAAAAACACCGCTATTTTTATCTATGTTTTTAGTTGGTATCTCTGTAGTAATTTTTCGTGTTTTTTTAGACTACAATACATTGATAAATTTTAATATATCATCTTCATTTATAAGAAATTATTCTGCATTTTTTTATTATTTTACCTATGCCCTCTTATTTCATATTTTTAAAGTTAAAAAATTTCAAAATCGCTTATTTTTAATAGTATGTTTATCCGCCTTCATAGAGATAACTTCAAACATCTTAGAGCTTTCCCTTAGATATTTTACTTTAGGAGATAACATCAATAGCCTAGTGATAGGTGAAGTTATAATTATAGCTCTTATTAGAAGTGTATTTGTTTTAGGGATTTTCAGTATGCTAAAGCTTCATGAAGCAGAAGTAGAAATGAAGCAAAAACAAAATCAAAATAATCACATGCTATTTTTAATATCCGGTTTATATGAGGAATCTATAGAGCTAAAAAAAACATTACAAGATGCAGAAAACATTACAAGAAACTGTTATAATCTATATAGAAGTATGCAGAGTGAAGATTTTAATCTAGATAAAGAGGATTTATCTAAAAATATATTAGTTATTGCAGGAGAAGTACATGATATAAAAAAAGACAATCAAAGAATATATGCAGGTATTTCTAAAATGATTTCTAATGAAAACTCCACAGATTATATGAATATAAATGAAATAGGAAATATTATTGTAAATAGCAATAAGAAATATGCAGATTCACTAGGTAAGAAAATAAAGTTTAATTTTAAAGTTGACTTTTCTCTTCCAATGCTTCATGTTTACACCACTCTTTCTCTTATTAATAATTTGGTATCCAATTCTGTGGAATCAATTAAAGAAAAAGGGTCAATAGGTATTATAATTTGCAAAGATGATGAATATATTAAATTTAGAGTCCAGGACAATGGTACTGGTATTCCTAAAAAGAAAAAAGATTTGATATTCAAACCCGGATACACTACAAAATATGATAATTCTGGTACACCTTCTACTGGTATGGGACTTCCCTATGTAAAAAAATCAGTAGAAAGTCTTATGGGTTCCATAGAAATAGAAAGTACCTCTGTTATAACTGGTACAGTTTTTACTATAAAACTACCCATTAAAAGTTTAACTAGGTCATATTGAAAAAAAAACTATATAAACATTCATAACAAACTAACATATTCTCCAGTTACTTAGGCACATTCAAATAAATAACTAGTCAGTATGCTAGCCTATTTTGAATTCTACTGCGTCAGCAGAACCCTCTGATAGCACCACTATCATCAGGACCTGTTTCCTTGTATAATTCAAAATGGACGTCGCATCTTTGACTTGTTATTTATTTTCACATGCCTTATTTGAAAATACCTAATGAAAGGATGATATAATGAACTTTTTTATTGTTGATGATGATGAAGTAATTCGTTCTATGATAGCAGAAATCATTGAAGACTATGATCTCGGAAAAGTAGTAGGTGAAACGGAGGATGGTTCACATATAAATAACAAGTTACTTGCTTTTAAACATGTAGATATTCTCATTATTGACTTACTTATGCCCATTAAAGATGGTATACAAACAATTCAAGGCCTAGGAGATTCTTTTAACTTCAAAATCATAATGCTTTCACAGGTAGAAGATAAAAAAATTATTGGAGAAGCCTATTCTTTAGGTGTTGAGTACTATATAACAAAACCAATTAATAGACTTGAGGTAATAAAGGTAATAGAAAAAGTAACTGCTAATATGAAACTACAAAAGTCCATAAATGATATTCAGCAGACTCTTAGTGTTCTCGGTTTTCAAGAATCAAAAACACATATGGAGAAACCTTCTTTAAAAAAGACAATTTTAGAATCTGCGGAATTCATATTAACGGATCTTGGTATGATAAGTGAAAGCGGTAGTAAAGATATTCTTGATATGGTTGAATATCTATTACAGTGTGATAAAGAGAGCTACCAAGAGCAGGAATTTCCATCATTAAAGGACTTATTTACTAATACTTCCGTGAATCGCTTAGGAAGTTCTTACACCGAAGCAGATATAAAAAAAGAAGTAAAGGCTTCAGAACAAAGAGTTCGTAGAGCAATCTTTCAGGGGTTAAGTCATATAGCTTCTCTAGGACTTACAGATTATTCCAACCCTAAATTTGAAGAATATGCCTCTAAATTCTTTGACTTTACAGAGATACGAAAAAAAATGTTAGAATTACAAAATGAAATTAACAATTCAATATCTCACATTCGAATAAACACCAAAAAATTTGTAAAGGTACTTTATATGGAAGCAAAGAAAAAGGTATAACTTTTTAAATTCTTTGTAATTTTTAGAAGGAATATTAATTTATATGTTGAATAATACATATGTAAACCTTTAAACCGCATAATTTAATGATTAGTAAATATATTTATTAACGAAAGGTGTGTTATTATGAAAAAATTATTTATACGACCAGTTCAGGATGAATCTGAAAAATCAAATAAAAATACAAAGAAGTTAATTGGTATAATTGATAAGTCTGATGAGAACTATATAGTTCAAGGAATTACAAATATGTTGCATAAAATGAATGATACCTTCTATATTATAACGAAAAGATCTGAATATTATTTGTATGGATATGATAGTGATAATTCTGGTGTAAGAATAATTCTTAACCATGATTTTTCTGGAATTGAGAACAAATCTTTAGATTCTAATATAGAAATGCATGTAAGTCCCTCTGCGAAAAATGAAAACGATTTGGTTATATCTGTAGAAACTGATAATCCCGAACACTCTAATGACATAGACGCCTTTAAAACTTTCTGTCTGCAGAAGTTGTTCATCTATGAGGACTAATCTTCCATTGTATCATTAGAAATAGCCATAAAAATATTTTTCTATGAAATATTTTTATGGCTATTTTCTATTTTTAATTATATAAGGCATGTGAAAATAAATAACAAGTCAAAGATGCGACGTATATTTTGAATTATACAAGGAAACAGGTTCTGATGATAGTGGTGCTATCAGAAGGTTCTGTTGACGTAGTAGGATTCAAAATAGACTAGCATACTGACTAGTTATTTATTGGAATATGCCTAATGCACATTGAAATAAACAAACATATCCAATAATTATTTACTATTTGTGTTATTCTTTGGTAAAATATAAACATAATGTTTTTTCCTAATATTTAATTGAATCTATTTTTTAGTTAAAGATGCATATTGCTAAAGTAAAGATATGAATATAAAGTAATCTTCACGTAAAAACTAATTAAATATATTGCAATTATCAATACAATGTAATAGAATATAGACTAACAACATTATTAATAATTATTATCCATTAGTAATTTATATTCTATATTTATAAAAGAGGAGTGATACTATGAAAGCCCTTGAAGTTAAAAAAGATATTTATTGGGTAGGTGCATTAGATCCTGGTTTAAGGATATTTGATATTATAATGTATACACCTTTTGGAACAACTTATAATTCCTATGTAGTGAAAGGTGAAAATAAAACAGCTGTATTTGAAACTGTTAAAGAAAAATACTTTGATGAATACCTAGAAAGATTAGAATCTCTAAATGTTAATATTGCAAATATCGACTATATTATAGTTGATCATACCGAACCAGACCATGCAGGCTCTGTGGCAAAGATTCTTGAAATATCCAAAAATGCAAAAGTAGTAGGTTCTTCTACTGCCATAAAATTCTTAAAGGGTATTGTAAATCGTCCTTTTGATTATATTGAAGTAAAAGATGGAGACACTATAGATTTAGGTGGCAAAACTCTTAAATTTATTTCAGCTCCACTTCTTCATTGGCCCGATTCAATGTATACTTATATCCCTGAGGATAAAACACTAATAACCTGTGACTCCTTTGGATGTCATTATTGCTCTGAAGAAATGTTTGACGATAAAATAGAAAATTATGAGGATTATCTTGAGGCATTAAAGTATTATTTTGATGGAATTATGGGGCCATTTAAGCCTTATGTACTTAGAGCCTATGAAAAGATAAAGGATCTACCTATTGATTTCGTCTGCACAGGTCATGGACCAATCTTAAGAAAAAATCATAAGAAAGTAATAGAACTATATAAAAAATGGGCTTCTGAAAATACTTTAGATCCTAAAAAAGTTGTTATTTGCTATGTTTCTGCCTATGGATACACAAAATCTCTAGCAGAAAAAATAAGTGAAGGAATACAGGCAACCGGCAATTTTAATGTAGAATTACTAGATGTAATATACAATGAACAAGATGACGTAATAAAAAAGATTACAGAAGCTGGTGGTGTGTTATTTGGTTCTCCTACTATTAATAGTGACGCACTTAAGCCTATTTTAGATCTTCTTAACATATTAAATCCAATAATTCATGGTGGGAAAATTGCTGCTGCCTTTGGATCCTATGGTTGGAGTGGTGAAGCAGTTCCAAATATTGAAAGAAGACTTAAGGAATTAAGACTTGATGTTTTAACTCCAGGATTAAAAGTAAACTTTAAGCCTTCAGAGGAAGAGTTTATCTCTGCTTATAAATTTGGTGAAAGCTTCGGTGAAAAAATTAAAGAACATCTTAGTAATGGTGTAAAAACAAAAAAACAAGGTAAAACAAAAAAATGGAAATGCCTTGTATGTGGAGTTGTATTTGAAGGAAATAAACCGCCTAAAGTCTGCCCAGTATGTGGTGCTGATGAGGATCAATTTATAGAAGTAAAAGATGATGATGTAACCTTTGCTTCAGATAAGAAAGAAAAATTCCTTATAATCGGAAATGGTGCTGCTGGTTTCTATGCTGCTGAAGCTATAAGAAAAAGAAATACGGCTGCTGATATTGAGATAGTGTCTGCGGAAAAATACAGAACCTACTATAGACCGGAACTTTCAGATTATTTAAGTCAGGCTGTTCCAGACAATAAACTCTATGTAGCACCTGAAAATTGGTATACTGAGAATAATGTGACATTAACTTTAGGCACAAAAATAAAAGCTATAAAACCTGAAGAAAAGAAAGTACTGCTTGAAGATGACTCTGAAAAATTCTACGATAAATTAATTTTTGCAAATGGAAGCAGAAACCTTATTCCATCTTCCATAGAAGGCATTGATAAGGACGGAGTTTACACTTTAAAGTCCTTAGATGATGCTAATTCTATAAAAAATAAATTGCCACAAATAAAAAATGCAGTAGTTGTAGGTGGCGGTCTTCTTGGTCTTGAAGCTGCTTGGGAAATGAAAAAGTCTGGCATAAATGTATCCGTTATTGAATGTTTTCCAAGACTTTTACCTAGACAACTAGATGAAGCTGGCGGCAAAGTATTTAAACAGATTTCAGATAAATCAGGTATAGATGTAGTACTTGATGAATGTGCTGTTAAAATACTTGGTGACAAAAATGTTACTGGTGTATCTTTAAAGAGTGGTAGAGTTATAGATGCAGATTTAGTTCTATTCTCTGTAGGAATAATTCCAAATAAAGAAATTGCTGAAAAAGCTGGTATAGAAACTAATAGAGGTATACTTGTAAATGAGAATATGGAGACAAATAAAAAAGATATATATGCCTGCGGTGATGTAGCTGAATTTAGTGGCACAGTCTATGGCAACTGGAATGCTGCTGTGCAAATGGGTAAAACAGCTGGTGCTAATGCAGTTGGCGACCATGTTAAATTTGAAGACTTCGTATCCTCTGTAATCTTCAATGCATTAAATACTTCTGTATTATCCCTTGGAGAAATCTCACCAAAGGATGGTAAGAAAGTAGAGATTGCAGATGATTCAAGTGAAAAAATAAAGACTTTATTCTTTAAGAAAGATGTCTTTGCAGGAGGTTATTTAATAGGTGATACTACAGAGGGTGGTAAGCTTATTCTTGCAATGGAAGAAGGCAAAACTATGAATGAAGCTCTTTCCGAAGGACTTATAATATAAAAAACAAAAAGTGAGGAATTTTATTCCTCACTTTTAATTACTTTTCTACTTCTTCTAATTTAATATCATAAATCCATGTGTTAAATTTGTTTACGTTTGCAATTTTATAATATTTACCTTTTTTAGTTACTAATTCATTTTCAGCTTCTTCATATCCATTATCCTCTAAAGCTTCCATAGTATCTCCATAATGCTCATTAATTTCTACTGTTGTTATTTTATCCATTTTTAATTCACTCCTTTAGTTTTGTTGTTTATAATTTTGATATTATAATTCTACTATATAAATAGAATTTTTACTAGTATTAAAATGATATCTGTAAACGTTATTTTTTATTTTTTTTTACTCATTAAACATTTTCATTAAAAAATTCCCAATAATATGTAATAAATATTAACTTTTTTCAATTTTCGCCAATATAGTTGAATAGTCAACTATAAAAAATAATTGTTTTTATTAATATAAGTTGAAATTAAAATTATACATTAATAATAATCAATAGATTAGATCTAAACAAATTAGCAATTCTATAATGAATATAATTTATTGCAACATATATAATAGTATTCAAATTCTATTATCTTCTCTGTATAATTCTTCTAAATTTATTGGTTTTATGAAACTTTTTACATTAAAACATTGACAGCTGATTATAACGTTCTCTTTGATATGTCTTAACAATCTCCTCCATTCCATAAATCAGCCCATATTTTTTGCATTCGCATTTAAATAACTTCCATAATTCCTTGTAATATGGCGATCTACATTCATAAGAGTATCCATAGCCTTTTATATATTTTTCTCTAAGCCCTGGAAAGTATTCATCTAATTTTTTATAATACCATTCTCTTTGATTTTGCCTCAATGTAACACCTAGATTGGAATAAATAAATTTGCCTCCATTTTCATGAGCAAGACGAATAATTCCTTTAATATTATCTGAATTATCTTCCAAGAATGGTAGCACAGGTGTCAATAGAACCCCGGCATAAATACCTTCATCAGTTAATTGTTTAATTGCATCAAATCTTTCTGATGAAAGTGCTACATTTGGTTCAATAATTTTGCATAACTCATCCTCACAAGTCGTAATAGTTATTTTTACAATAACAGGTGAGTGTTCATTTATTCTCTTTAATATATCAATATCTCTTGTTATAAGAGTGCTCTTTGTATCAATAGCAACCCCAAATCCATATGTATTAATTAGTTCTAAAGCTTGCCTTGTAAGCTTATATTGCTTTTCAAAGGGATTATAAGGATCGGACATAGCGCCTGTACCAATAACGCCCTTTTTAATCTTACCTTTCAATTCCTTCCTAATTATATCTATGGAATTTGTTTTTACTCTTACAGTATCAAAATTATCAACACCATAACAATTACTACGGCTATCACAATATATACATCCATGACAACAGCCTTTGTAAATGTTCATATTATAATCTTTTCCAAACCAATAGTCATTCTTCGTTCTTGTTACTATACTTTTAGCGGGGATAAAATCCATATTATAAGCTCCTCATTGATCATAAATTCATCTTAGGCATATTCAAATAAATAACTAGTCAGTATGCTAGCCTATTTTGAATCCTACTGCGTCAGCAGAACCCTCAGATAGCTCACTATCATGGTCACCTGCTTCCTTGCTCAATTCAAAATATCCGTCGCATCTTTGACTTACTATTTATTTTCACATGCCTTATTAATATTTTTATCAAGCAAAATATATATAATTTAAAACAATATATTTATCTGCATAAAATCATATAGAAAGAATTATACACCAGAAAACATGACAACACTATGTCATAGTTAATAATAAGAAACACATCAGAAATATACGTGGCATCTTTGACTTACTATTTATTTTCATATGACTAAATCTAAAAAATCCACTAGAAACCCCATACTTTAAAATAAAGTATTCAGATTCCTAGTGGATTTAACTTTATAATTCTTTGAATATACATATATTTTTCTAATCTCACAACTTTTATCTTATGTTTCTTCATATATATTTAATTTATATTTAATGAAGTATATTATTCTGTGAGCCTCTCTGTTTTAAAGAATATTAATAGATTAATTTGTTCTATTATCTATCCACTAAATATAACTTCTTCTTTATTGCCTTTATAAATAAAAATAATATTGCCATTATTATAAACACCTCCCTTAAACTTGCTATAAGTTCTTATACAATCATCTTCCAAATCAACCATTATTCTACCTCCTGTTTTAATAAAATTATATAATCAAATAATATATACTTAGTCAATATGTTTACTATTAATTCAAAGTACAAATGAATCTTACTTAGTGGAAGTTTGTACTCCCACTAATTTCATAAGACTTTTCTCTTATTCTCAGCCTCTAATAAGCATGTAGAATGTTATTATATATGTCTTCAGTTAAAGTTAAAGCACCACTGTAACCCACATAATTCTTATCCAGTATAAGACTATTAAGTATTGGAATGGATAAGTCTAACCCATAACCTTTCAGTTCAGAAACTATATCCTTATCCCAAAAGCTTCCTATAATTAATGGTTTATGATTTCTGTGGTTATAATTTCTTATGCCATCATGAATTTTTCCACCATCCGTTTCAAATATTATTTCTGCTGAAATAGCTTTTGAAGTGGTTTCAAATTCACTTTTTATAAGCTCCTTATATTCTTTAGGTGTATCCTCAGTAATATACTGCTGACCTGGTACAAGTCCAAGTTCCTTTATTAAAAATTTATTGATACCAAGAGCATAGAATGAGTCCGTAATGGTAAAAAAGCTATGGACTAAATCATAACGAAATTCTACAAAAAAATCTGCTGATCTCTGTAAATAGTAATAATAATTTTTCTCTTCTTCCTTTATGAAATTTTCTGCTCTATCCCTATCTAAATCTCCAAATTCAGTTACTTTCCTTAAAAAATCCGTGGTTTGTTTAGCTCCTATGGGAAATGTAGGATAATATAAATATGGAGTTCCATACTTATTTTTTAGTAATTTTGCTGTTTTGAGCCCCACCCAAGGTGATAAAACTATGTTAAATTCAGCATCAGGAATAGTTTTCCATTCTTCTACACCTTTAGCTTTTGGTCCAAATAATATATTTACTTGAAGTCCTATTCCCTCTAATAGACGTTTAATCTCTGCTAAATTTCCCGCCCAAAATGGATCCTGATAAGGTATTACAGACCAAACATTAACTAATCCCTTTTTAACCTTTGGCTTAACATCGCCAATGAACTGATTTATAATTGCATTAATTACTAATTCGTGTCCTACATAATTAGTTCCCTTAAAGCCGCCAGTTTCTGCATATACTATAGGTACTCCCTTTTTTTGATATTCAGAAACTACCTGACCTACATCATCACCTATAATGTCAGAAGTACACCCTGTCAGTACTACAAATAAATCTCCTTTTAAAATCTTAAGGCTTCCATCTATTACCTCTTTTAATCTGTCCTCTCCTCCAAATACAACTTCTTTTTCCGATGTGTTAGTACAAGGCACAGTACTTCCTCCAGCATAACCAGTTCCTTGATATCCAGAATTGAAACTTACAGCACTAAAAACTTTTTCACTGCAGCCTGGTCCAGAGTTAAGAATTGGTATTGCTTTATTTATAGCTAAAACAGTTTGCTGTGCTCCTATAGCACACACATATCTTGGTTGTTCAATTATCTCTGGCATTGATTTTTCCCCCTAAAATTATAATAATTTTTATTTATATAATTACTAGCTATTATACGCCGTCATTATATGTGTATTTAATACATACTTATACCTCAACATGATGCTTGTGTAATTTATTTTTTGTATTATTCTTACTTCCTAAAAAAGAATATGGATTCTGATTCATCCACCAATCCGTATAAGGCAGCTCTGAATGCTCTGCAATATTTTTTACAAATTCATCATTTTCAATTAAATCTAAAATTCGCTCTCCAAAATTAATTAATCCCTGATAACCAATACTAAGATTTTCAGTTGCCCAAAGTAGTGTTGGTATACCAAGTCTTACTCCCCATATTGCCATTCCTGGATGTCTTGTTATACATATATCAGGTTTTATTTTATTAAGGACATTCACAAATTCAAAAGATTGTTTATTTGATACATCATAATTAGGTATATCCCCATAATTTTTAACTACATGTCCTAAGGTATCTGTACTTTCGCTTCTGTTATCATAAACAGGGTCATGATGATATACACTAGCTCCAATTACATTTATATTTAGCTCTTTTAATAAAGTAGCAAAAATATGACCATAAGCAGCTCCTGCAGTAATATATCCTGTTTTACCTTTTAGTCTGCTTCTTAATTCCTCTAGCTGCGGGGTTATTCTCTCCTTTTCGGATTTTATTAATTCTTCTACTTTCTTTTCCTTGCCAGTTACTTTCCCAAGTTCTCTAAACCAGGAATCAGTACCCGCTATACCATAGGGTTGAGGAGCTTTCACTTCTAAAACTCCATATTCCTGTTCTAGACCTGCTGCGAGATAAGTACCAAGGGTTGAACATATTTGAACTGATGCCGCTGCCTCTGATAATTTTGATAATTGTTCTACAGTAGTAAAAGGAACTATATAGTTTGCTTTTAATCCTATTTTCTTAAATAAATTTGTAAATACATCACTTCCCCAAAAGTTTATTATATTAATAACATCCTTTTTCTTTTCCACTGGAGGCTTAACTATTTTTCTAAGAATTCCATGAAAAGCAGCATCAAATCCGGTAGTCCATACTCTGGATCTAAATCCTTCGCAGGAGATATAGACTACTGGTATACCTAATTCCTTTTCTGACTTTTCTACAATGGATTCTATGTCATCACCTATAATACCCGAAGCGCAGGAAGTAGTTACAAATATTGCTTTGGGATTAAATCTATCAAAAGCCTTTTTTATAGTTTTTCGAAGTTTTACTCCTCCCCCATATATGGTATCTTTCTCCTCTAGATTTGAACTTACTGCACTAATATTTTTTACAGTAAAATCTCTTTCCTTCTGCCCAACTCTATTTACAAATCCAAACTTTGCAAATTCCCCTGAACACCCTATAGGACCATGCTGTATTACTACTGCATCCTGTATCATAGAAAGCTGACATAGAGCTTTACCTACACTGCAGCCAGCCCATTGGCTAAAACTTCGATTTTCTTCTTTAAGTTTTCCACATCTAGCTGTTTTAACTAAACCTTCTGCAGTACCACAAAAGCCAGTAATAGAGCCCAGTCTCTTTTCCCTAATGGCCACTTCAGGTATTTCTAAATTAATTTTCATAGTAGTCCCCTCCTTATCCCCTTCGAGGTAAGTCCAAATTTTTATAGAATCATTGATTCACCCTTTTTCAATTAGATGTATTTAACACATTTATACCTCCACATGATGTTTGTGTAATTTATTTTTGTCATTGGCTTTACTTCCTAGAAAAGAATAAGGATTCTGATTCATCCACCAATCTGTATAAGGTAGTTCTGAATGATCTGCAATATTTTTTACAAATTCATCATTTTCCAGCAAATCTGCAACTCTTTCTCCAAAATTAATTAGTCCCTGATAACCAAAGCTAAGATTTTCATTTGCCCAAAGCAGTGTTGGTATACCGAGCCTTATTCCCCATATTGCCATTCCCGGATGTCTTGTTATGCATACATCAGGTCTTATTTTATTTAGGGCATTTACAAATTCAAAAGATTGTTTATTAGATACATCATAATTTGGTATATCACCATAGCTTTTAACCACAAAATTCAAAGTATCTGCTTCTACATCTCCATTATCATAAATAGGATCATGATGATATACACAAGCTCCAACTACATCTATATTTAATTCATTTAGTAGTGTAGAAATAATATGACCATAGGCAGCTCCTGCAGTAACATAGCCTGTTTTGCCCTTTAATTTTCTTCTTAGCTCCTCCAGCTGAGGTGCTATTCTTTCCTTCTCAGATTTTATTAATTCTTCCACTTCCTTTTCTTTTCCAGTTATTTTTCCAAGTTCCCTGAACCATGCATCAGTTCCAGTTATACCATAGGGCTGCGAAGCTTTCACTTCTGGAATTCCATATTCCTGTTCTAATCCTGCTGCAAGATAAGTCCCTAGAGTAGAACATATTTGTGCTGTTGCTGCTGCTTCTGATAATTTTGATAATTGCTCTACTGTAGAGAAAGGAGCTATATAATTTGGTTTTAGTCCTATTTTCTCTAATAAATATGAAAATTCATCACTTCCCCAGAAGCTTATTATGTTAACAAGTTCTTTTTTCTTTTCCACTGGTGGCTTAACTATTTTTCTAAGAATTCCATGAAAAGCAGCATCAAATCCCGTAGTCCATACTCTGGATTTAAATCCTTCGCAGGAAATATACACTATTGGTATACCTAATTCCTTTTCAGCTTTGTCTGCAATGGACTCCACATCATCTCCTATGATACCTGAAGCACAGGAAGTGGTTATAAATATTGCTTTTGGATTAAATCTATCGAATACTTCTTTTATGGTTTTTCTAAGTTTCGCTCCTCCGCCATAGATAGTATCCTTTTCCTGTAGATTTGAGCTTACTGCATTAATATTTTTTACAGTAAGATTTCTTTGTCTTTGCCCTACTTTGTTTACAAAACCAAACATAGAGAATTCCCCTGAACAACCTATAGGACCATGCTGTATTACTACTGCATCCTGTATCATAGAAAGCTGACATAGAGCTTTACCTACACTGCAGCCAGCCCATTGGCTAAAGCTTCGATTTTCTTCTTTAAGCTTTCCGCATCTGGCTGTTTTAACCAATCCTTCTGCAGTACCACAAAAGCCAGTAATAGAGCCCAGTCTCTTTTCCCTAATGGCCACTTCAGGTATTTCTAAATTAATTTTCATAATAATCCCCCTTTATACCAATTATTTTTAAATTATCTGCCAATTTAAAATTTAGCACTTATAACCTACCATTGTTTTTCATATGTTTTTGAGTTAATTTAACAATCTCTTATTTAATTGAATATATAAAAATACACTAGAAATCTAAATCCTTAATTTTTTAGGATCTAAATCTCTAGTGTATCTAGTCGACTTATTTTAAAACTCTACGCGCTGGTTCCTACTGTAGTCGTATATATTTTTTCAAGTAAAGTAAGGGCGCCTCTGTATCCAACATAGGACTTTGATATAACTACTTCATAGGAGGCTGGAAACCCTATTTCCACTATATGTCCCTTTAGCTCTTTTGCCAAATCTCGCTCCCAAGTAGTACCAAAAATAATAGGTGGCTTATTGCCAAAATCCATTTTTCTTATCTTATCATGAATACGATAGCTGTCCTCCTCAAACTCCACGTCTATAGAGATATCTTCAGCTATATTTTTATATTCCTCCACAATGAGATTTCTATATTTCTCGGGTGGATTATCCGTAATAATCTGCTCTGCAGGTATTACTCCCAATTGATTCACTAAAAACTTTGTCACAGCCAAATTATAGGCACTATCCCCTATAACTGCAAACTTTGCTGGGAGTCCCCAAAAATACTCTGCATAAAAATCAGAAAATCCTTCTAAATAATTATAATATTCTTTTCTCTCACTCTCAATAAATCTCTCAGCTTTACCTCTATCAAGCCCTGCAAAGTCCACCACTTTTCTTAAAAAGCTGCTGGTTTCCTTTGCTCCTATAGGAATTACAGGAATATGAAGATAAGGTTGATGGTACTTCTCTTTTAAGTGTTCTGCGGTCTTAAGCCCCAGCCATGGAGATAAAACCAGGTTAAACTGTGCTTTTTTAATATTTTTCCATTCTGAAACCCCATCACTTTTATTTCCGAACAAAATATTGACCTTTAGTCCTATACCCTCTAAAATTCTCTTTATTTCTGTAAGGTCACCCTTCCAAAATGTATTATGATATGGGAGTAGAGACCATACATTTACAAGCCCATCTTCTTTGGGTCCATCATAATCACCTACATACTGATCTATAATAGCCTCAGTAACAAGTTCATGACCAGTGAAATTATTACCCTTAAATCCCCCTGTTTCTGCATATACAATAGGAAGTCCTTTCTTTTGGAATTCACCTACTACAGCCCCTACATCATCACCCACGGTGTCTGGAATACAGCCTGTCATAACCACAAATAAATCTGCTTTTAAAATTTTAAAGGTAGCCTCAATTAACTCTCTTAATCTATTTTCTCCCCCAAATACCACTTCTTTTTCATTAAGGTTTGTACTTGGTATTACAGCACCTCCACCATAACCTCCTCCTTGAAATCCATTGTTGAAAGATATAGCGGTAACTTGCTTTTGAGCACAACCTGGACCACAATGAGTAATTGGTATCACTCTTGGAATGGCAAAAACACTATGTATAGCACCAAGTGCACAGCCGTATCTAACCTGTTCAATAGAATTTGTCTTCTTTAATGCTTCACATTCCCCTACAGTACCTTCTATATATTTTGTTTTTGAGATAGCCATTATTCTAACTCCTTTTGTATTTAATTAATGTTTATAAGATATATTAATCTTATATATCTTTTACTTTGCGAGCACATAAGGATCTTTCTGATTAAGCCACCAATCTGTATAAGGTAATTCCACATTTTCAGATAAATCCTGATGAAATTTTTTACGTGCAAGTATCTCTAAAATAGTTTCTCCTAAATTTATAATTCCCTGATAACCTACAGCATGATGTCCATCTCCAAGAGGTGCTGCCGGTATACCCATTCTTGAGGCTAGAGGAGCAAGTCCATTATGTCTTATAATAATAAAATCAGGATTTATATTTTTAAGCAGTCCATAAAATTGATACTGCTGACCATTACTCACACTAAACTTCGAAACGTCTCCGTAATTATCCACTAAGAATTTTAATGAATCTTTTTTATCAGCATCAGCACCATCAAATATTGGTTCATGATGAAATGTAAGTGAACCGTCTATTTCCACCTCGAGATCTCTAAGCACTGCAATAATTCCATGAGCATAGGAAGATCCTGTAGCTACATATCCTTTTTTGCCTTTAAGTAGTTTTCTAAGCTCTCCTAATCTTTTTCCTATTCTCTTATGTTCTTTTTCTATATAAGCTTCTGCTCTTTCTTCTCTATGGGTAACCCTTCCAAGTTCTCTTATCCATGCATCTGTGGCAAGAATTCCATAAGGTTGAGGAGCTTTGACATCTACCACTCCAAATTGTTGTTCTAAAGCAGCAGACATATAAGAAGATAAGGTATAGCAAAATGAAACACTAGCGGCTGCTTCTGACATTTGTTCTAAATCCGATACTGTAGCTAGGTCTACAACATAATTAACTCTAAGTCCAAGTTCTCTAAGCATAGGTGTAAATATGTCTTCTCCCCAAAGATCGATTACATTTACTAAATCTTCCTGTCTCTTAGGATTTTTACGAGCTATCTGTCTCAAAATCCCATGATAGGCGGCGTCAAAACCTGTAGTCCAATGTTTTGATCTAAAGCCTTCACAGTAGGTGGGAACCACAGGAATTTTAAGTTCCTTCTGTAATCTATTTGTTACGCTTTCTATATCTTCTCCAATAATTCCTGTAGCACAGGAAGTTGCTACAAAAATCACTTTAGGATGATGTCTATTAAAAGCATCCCTTATAGATTGTTCTAATTTCTTAAGTGCTCCAAATACCATATCAGTTTCATCTAGATTTGTGTTAATAATTTTAGCATTTTCTACTGGCAATCCTCTTATGGCAAGACCATTACGGTATAATGAATTACATAATACTTGACCCGCTCCACAGCCAATAGGTGAATGCTGAATCATAACTGCATCTCTCACGTTCCCGTGCTGACATTCTACCATTTCCTCGCTGCACTTAGAGCCTTGGCTAAAAGGTCCTCTGACTTCACATAGTTTTTTCCCTCCGTTATCCTTGCATCCTGCACAGGTATATTCAGAATCCCTTAAAATTTCTGAAGCCTTGCCAGTTTTCCATGAAATGATAGTTCCAAGTCTTTCTTCACGAGTTTGTACTATAGAATTATCCAAATTAAGTTTCATAAAAATCCTCCTTGAAAACTCAGATTCGGCAATTAATTAGCTTAAATTGTCATCCAGTTATGAGATTACAATTAGATTAATCAATATGATCATTCTTCTAGATTAATTGCCGAATTAGAGTTAAATTTAATTAAGAAGTTTCATATTTTATCCTATTTAGTCTAATCAATAACACCTATATGTATCTTTCAATTAATTGCATTGTTGCATATATATCACTCCCTTACTACATAAGGCATGTTCAAATAAATAACTAGTCAGTATACTGGTCTATTTTGAATCATACTACGTTAACAGAACCCTCTGATAGCACCACTATCATCAGAACCTGTTTCCTTGTATGATTCATAATATACGTCGTATCTTTGACTGGTTATTTATTTTCATATGCCTAATTAAATCTAAGCCTCGCATTTAGCTGAATTGCATTGATTCATATTCATGTATACTCCCCCTTTAGGCACATTCAAATAAATAACTAGTCAGTATGCTAGTCTATTTTGAATCATACTACGTTAA
>NZ_BAEV01000048.1 GCF_000246895.1 Clostridium arbusti SL206
AAAATTTTCATATATATTATATTATCATAATATTAGCAAAGCTACAGGGAATTTAATACTTTTAGGCATATGAAAATAAATAGTAAGTCAAAATATACCAGCATACTGACTAGTTATTTATTTGAATGTGCCTTATAATAATTGATTAGGGGATAAGGGAAAACTGAAGCTTACATAGGAAAGAGGGGCTATTCTGTTCCAAAGAGATAAGAACAGAGTAGCCCCTTTAAATAATATACTTTCTATATTATCTTATTTTACATTATCAAATTGATTTAAATTATACTCTTTTATGAGCCCTATAAGCTTTTGAGCATAGCCTGGATCTGTGGCATAGCCCGCCGATTGTAGTGCTTTTGCTTGAGCAGTATAACTAGTTGCTGCAAATACTCCATGTTTTTTATAGGTGTTATTATTAACTAAAAAACTACCATGATCTTCAACGCTTTGAGTCCAATTATCATAGGCTCTGAATTTTCCCATTATAACAACATTAATACCTTTATAATTTTCTCTAGTTGGCATTTGAATTATTTTACCAGGCCAACTAAAAGCCTTTATACCGAATAAATTGTTTGCTTTTTTAGTAAGTGCCGATGTTCCCTCTCCACTTTCAAGCATTGCCTGTGCAAGTGTAACTGATGGAAATATTTTATCTTTTTTATAAGTATCCTCTGCAGCCGGAGCAACAGTGTTAATAAACTGTTCAGTGTTTAGATATTCAGCAATCATTCTGGCAACATAATTTGTGGTTGTTTTTGACTCATCCATAGTATTTGGAGCAGAACCTATTTCTAACAAGAATGCATTATTGCTTTTGTCTTGATTAAAAAAGTTAGTTCCATTATCAAAATAATTTATTCCATTTCCTATTGTTAATCCTGGAAAATCACTATTGGCAGTGTTTAATAAAAGATTTACCATGGTCATGTTCTGATTAAAATGTGGATTATTTTTTGCCATTACAAAGGTAAATTTAGCAGCATTTTCTCCATTTATTTCTTTAGTAACATCACTTTTGTTTGGATCTGAGTCCCTATCTAGATCAATTATCATCTTAAAGCCTCCATATTGTTTCAAATAGTTGTCTACAGTTTGGCCAGATCTCTCATAACTATTATTATAGGATAACGCATTATGGATAGTTTTATCATGGACTACAGAAATACCATAATCATTTTCAAGAGTATTAGTAAGCACATCTCCAATGGCAGTTACATTCTTTGTGGGATCAAGATTATCTTGTCCATCTTTACCGTAGCCTTCTGTTGTATGAGAATGATATATGAGAACTTCTGGCTTTGAATTATCAAGAGTTTTCTTTAAGCTTGGATTGTAAACTTTACTGGTTTGAGTTGGAGTATTTAAATTACTGCTATTTGTAGTTGGGGTACTGCCTACACTATTCTTAATTATATCATCATTGCTTAAATTAAAATCTCCTATAGCCGCTGTACCATCTTCATTGTCGTTGTAATATATGGAACTCCTATCCTCATCCAAATAAGACACTTCTTTTTTTAGAATTTTATCAGGATAGTGTAAGTCAATTCCCATATAGTTTAGAATGTCAGTCTTTAGAGAAGGTGTATCTCCCATTGTATTTGATTCATGAAAGTTTGCAATTTTTATCACAGGTACTGCATAGTTCATTAACTGAACATAAATCATATTTGCTGTTCCGTCTATGAGTCTTTCCTGGTTCTTCCGCTCATTAAAAAAGCTAAAAAACAAATAAGTAGAAAATATTATTATAGTAATGCCTAAAATCAATATAAAACTATTTTTCTCATTGTTTATCTTCTTATTAACCATTCACATTGCCTCCAGCTTGGACATGTTAAAAAGGAATATCAAGCAATATATATGAATATATTACTTGATATTTCTTTTGTATAAGTATGCAATTGCTACTGATAGTTCTGCTGATAAGTGCAGCATAGTAAAAATAGGATAACATACTTATTATTAATTATTTTTCAAGGTGCATTAATAGATTATATGAAGAGTAGAGAGGATTTATAACATTCTATTTTGAAAATTTATTTATGATTAAATTCTATAACTATATAGAAAACACTATTGAGAAGATTTAATTATTTACGAGGATTATTTTTTTATATAGGTTTATGTTATAGCTATGAAGAGTGAAATAGAAAATGTTGTTTATTGAAGCCCATAGATATATCTTATAATTCATAGGATATATGGTTGACAAATCAACTTGTAGTTGTATAGTAATAACTATAATAAATAATTGTAAATAGGAGAATTTTATATGGAAGAAAAAACTTATAAAAACAGATGGAAAATTTTAGCTGTAGTTTTGTTATCTCCTCTTATGGGGAATTTAGACAGCAGCATTGTAAATATAGCTTTACCTATGATGTCAAAGCATCTAGGTGTGGAGATAAACAGTATACAGTGGGTAGTTACCAGTTATTTAATAGTAATATCTGCTTTTGTACTTATATTTGGAAAACTATCGGATAAATTTGGTAGAACTGTTATTTTTAATTATGGATTTCTTATATTTGGTCTGGGATCTTTTTTATGTGCTATTTCCCAAAGTCTTAGCTTTCTAGTTTTTTCAAGAATACTTCAGGCTGTTGGAGCAGCTATGTATATGTCAGCCAATCAATCTATACTAGCTATTGTATTTCCACCAAATGAGAGAGGAAGGGCACTTGGACTGCTTGGAAGTACTGTAGCTATAGGAACTATGCTTGGACCTCCACTTGGAGGAATTATGGTGCAGTTTTTTAATTGGCAATCCATATTTATAATAAATATACCTATATCTATTTTTGCATTTGTTGCTGGAAGATTCATTCTTCCTAAGGAAAAGATAGATAGAAAAGCTTCAGCTTTTGATTTAAAAGGAGCTCTTTTATTTATGATTTCTATAATTGCTCTTTTCTGGGCACTTCTAAAAGGAGAAGATTTAGGTTGGGGTAATGGAAATATAATTATAAGCTTTATTATAAGTATTCTATGTGGATTGAGTTTTTATTTTACAGAGAAAAGGGTGGAAGATCCTGTAGTAGATTTATCCATGTTTAAAAATAAGTTGTTTGATATAAGTATATTGTGTGCTTTTATATCCTTTGCGGCTTTGTTCTGTGTAAATATAATTCAGCCATTTTATTTGCAGGATGCTATGAAAATATCTCCAGCAACTTCAGGAATTCTCATGATGGCTATCCCTATAAGTATTGCAGTAGTTGCTCCTATAAGTGGATATTTATCAGATAGACTTAGTGGAGAAGTTTTAACTGTTTTAGGTTTATTTACTATGTCAATTGGACTTTTCGCCATGTCTTTTTTAAATGCTAATTCAAACTACATACATATGGCAGTTAGTATTGCCATAATAGGTGTAGGAAATGGATTATTTCAGGCACCTAATAATGCTATTGTCATGTCACTAGTTTCAAAAGATAAATTAGGTGTGGTAGGGAGCATAAATGCCCTGGTTAGGAACATGGGTATGGTGTCAGGTATAACTTTTTCCGTTGCACTTTTGTACAATAGGATGAGTAGTAAAATGGGACACAAAGTCAATGGATATGTAAATGGAAGACCGGATGTGTTTTTATACGCAATGAAGATAGTATATATAACTATTGGGGCCATATGTATTTTGGGTATGATTCTCACTGTAATGAGGATTGTCAATGAGAAAAGGCAGAAACGATTGGAAATAAACAATAATTAGGTATAGGGTATATGGAGTTAAATCTATATGATTTAAGTGGAAATTTAAATAGGTAAAAAGGGCTGTGATGAGAATCACAGCCCTTCTTATAATTCTTAATTTAATTTTTTAGAATCCTAAAGGTTGTATGATAATAACTCAATAGACAGTTAATTCAAGATATGGTTTCACATCAAATATCTTTTCCTCATTTGTTTCAAACTTTAATAATAATTTATAATCTTTAAGAATACTAACTTCGGTAACTTTTGGACTCATTTTTAGACCAAATTGCATAACTGTAACTAACTAAATGGAAGTAATTTCTTCTTTACAATTATTTTGAGTAACGGTAAGATTACTCATGTGGATGGTACATGCCTTTATTAATTTTTGGGGTAACAAAATTATGCTTTTAGGATTGGTATTATCCATTATTTATTTTTTTTAGAAACTATTCTTTTTGAAATTATTAATGTTTCGTTTGTACGAAATTCATATAATTATATTTGACATTCTACAATAATTAAATTGGCATTTAATATTGATTAGATGTAAGTTCAATTTCTAATAGACAAATACAAATCAATCCAAGAATATGCTATTATCATCACTAAAGTAAATCTAATGTATATTCTAAAACAAATTAAAATTTCTTATTATGGTAAAAAAGTTTAACATCATGTGTAATAATTATTTATATTTTGTATAAATTATGAATTTATTTGTACATATTGGAAAGATTCAGTGTAAATTTAATTATTGTATGTGTATATTTTTAACATTTAAACCATAATAAAAAAATAATTTGAATAAAATTTTAATAAACCTCAAAAAATACAAAAAATATGCGTATGTATATATTGGATTGAAGAAAAGGGGGATATATTAAGATTAAAAATTAGAATGAAAAATTTATATTAAACTGCGAAAGATAATTATTTGGGGGTAAGTAATTAATGATTAAGTCAAAAATTATGAAATTTGTTTTAAGTACTACTTTTACTACAGCATTACTTGTAGGAATAGGGGGCGGATCTGTAGCTTTTGCTAAAGAAAACAACAGCAAAGATTACAAATCAAAGTATGATAATATTTCTCACATTACACGTTATGATATGTCCAAAATACCTGCACAACAAAGCAATGAGCAATTTAAGGTGCCTCAATTCGATGCATCCACAATAAAAAATCTTTCTTCAGCAAAAGGTTATGATAAGTATGGTAATTTAATAGATCTAGATGTATGGGATAGCTGGCCGCTACAAAATGGTGATGGAACAGTGGCCAATTATAATGGATATAATATCGTTTTTGCTTTAGCAGGAGATCCTAAAGTTGGAAGCGACACGTTTATTTATTTGTTCTATCAAAAAATAGGAGACACATCTGTTGATAGCTGGAAGAACGCTGGTAAAGTATTTAAGGATAATGATAAATTCGTTCCAAATGATCCTTTCCTAAAAGATCAAGCTGAAGAGTGGTCAGGTTCTGCAACTTTAACTAAAGATGGAAAAGTTAGATTATTCTATACAGATAGACAAGCTTGGATGCCAGATCAAGGATTCTATGGTAAACAGACTTTAACAACGGCTCAGGTTAATTTATCTAAGCCAGATGCTAATACACTAAAGATTGATGGAGTAGAAGATTACAAATCTATTTTTGATGGTGGAGACGGAAAGATTTATCAAAATATTTCACAAGGTATTGAAGCACCAAATTACTCTGATAATCATACATTGAGAGATCCTCACTATGTTGAAGACAATGGGCATAAATACCTGGTTTTTGAAGCTAATACTGGAACAGAAACTGGATACCAAGGAGAGGACGCTTTATCCAATTTTGATTATTATGGTGGAAATAGACAATTCTTTGAAACTGAAAAAACTAAATTGTTACAAAGCCCTAAAAAAGGTTTAGCAGAATTAGCTAATGGTGCACTAGGTATCATTGAATTAAATGATGATTATACTTTGAAAAAAGTAATGAAACCACTTATTACATCAAATACAGTAACAGATGAAATCGAGCGTGCAAATATATTTAAATTGAATGGTAAATGGTACTTGTTTACGGACTCAAGAGGAGCTAAAATGACTATTGATGGAATAGGCGATAAAGATGTGTACATGCTAGGTTACACTTCAAATTCTTTAACTGGAGATTATAAACCGTTAAATGGAAGTGGACTTGTATTAAACATGAATCTTGATCCAACTGATGTTACATTTACTTACTCACATTTTGCTGTACCACAGAAAAATGGAAATAATGTAGTGATTACAAGTTATATAACAAACAGAGGCTTCTTTGCTGATCATCATGCAAGTTTTGCTCCAAGCTTTTTACTTAATATTAACGGAGACAAGACATCTGTTGTACCAAACAGTATCCTTGAACAAGGACAATTGACTGTTGATAAGCAAAAAAATCATTCTGAAAAAAAATAATTTTAAAAAATTTTTAAGTGCCGATTCAATGTCGGCACTTTTTTTATTCTTCAAATTATATGTTATATACAGTTATTTATAATTGAATAGCTATTAATAAAAATAACTTTAATTTAAATTTTAATTTACCTCAAAAAAATATTAAAATATTCGTATGTATATAATGGATCTAAAAGAAAAGATATTATAAATATAAAAATATTAACATAAAAGTATATATTTATAATAAAAAATTACTTAGGGGGTAAATAATTAATGATTAAGTCAAAAATTATGAAAATTGTTTTAAGTACTACTTTTACTACAGCATTACTTGTAGGATTAGGGGGAGGATCTGTAGCTTTTGCTAAAGAAAATAATAGCACAAAGTACGATAATATTTCTCACATTACACGTTATAATATGTCAAAAATACCTGCACAACAAAGCAATGAACAATTTAAGGTGCCTCAATTCGATGCATCAACTATAAAAAACATCTCTTCAGCAAAAGGTTATGATAAGTATGGTAATTTAATAGATTTAGATGTATGGGATAGCTGGCCTCTGCAAAATGCTGATGGAACAGCAGCAAATTATCATGGATATAATGTGGTTTTTGCTCTAGCGGGAGACCCTAAAAATGGGAATGACACTTCAATTTACTTATTCTATCAAAAAATTGGTGATACATCTATCGACAGTTGGAAAAATGCTGGTAGAGTATTTAAGGATAGTGATAAATTTAACTCAAATGATCCTATTCTTAAATATCAAACACAAGAATGGTCAGGTTCTGCAACTTTAACTAAAGATGGAAAAGTACGTTTGTTCTATACTGATTTCTCAGGTGCTCCAGAAGATGGAGGAACTGGTTATAGTAAACAAACATTAACAACAGCTCAAATTAATTTATCAGAACCAGGTGCTAATACACTTAAGGTTGATGGCGTATCAGATTACAAATCTATCTTTGATGGAGATGGTAAAATCTATCAAAATGTTCAACAATTTATCGATGAGGGAGCTTATGCTTCTGGTGATAACCATACTTTAAGAGATCCTCACTATGTTGAAGACAAAGGTAATAAATATTTGGTTTTTGAAGCTAATACTGGAACAGAAACTGGATACCAAGGAGAAGACTCTTTATATAATTGGGCTTATTATGGTGGAACTAAACAATTCTTTGAAACTGAAAAATCTAAATTGTTACAAAGTCCTAAAAAAGGTGTAGCAGAATTAGCTAATGGTGCACTAGGTATTATTGAATTAAATGATGATTATACTTTGAAAAAAGTAATGAAACCACTTATTACATCTAATACAGTAACAGATGAAATTGAACGTGCAAATGTATTTAAATTGAATGGTAAATGGTACTTGTTTACAGACTCAAGAGGAGCTAAAATGACTATTGATGGAATAAGCGATAAAGATGTATACATGTTAGGTTACACTTCAAATTCTTTAACTGGAGACTATAAACCGTTAAATGGAAGTGGACTAGTATTAAATATGAATCTTGATCCAACTGATCTTACATTTACTTACTCACATTTTGCTGTACCACAGAAAAATGGAAATAATGTTGTAATAACAAGTTACATGACAAATAGAGGTTTCTTTACAGACCACCATGCTACATTTGCTCCAAGCTTCGTACTTAATATTAAAGGAGACAGAACATCTGTTGTACCAAACAGTATAATTGAACAAGGACAATTGACTATTAATAAATAACAAGTTAAAGATGCGACGTATATTTTAAATCATACAAGAAAACAGGTTCTGATGATAGTGATGCTATCAGAAGGTTCTGTTGACGCAGTATGATAAGAAATAGACTAGCATACTGACTATTTATTTCTTTGAAGATGTCTAACGTACATTGAAATACAGAGATTTGTACAAATAAGTCTATACCTTTTTTATAGATTAGATTAAATCTATAAAAAAGGTATAGATTTTTGTTTTAGTAAGAATATAAAATAGTAAGGTGGAGGTGATCATTTGAAAAAAAGAAAATTTTGCAAGAAAACATATAAAGTAGCAGCTATTTTATTAATATGTTTAGCAATATTATTAAGTATATGCTTATTTTATAAGCATTCCTATAAGAAGGTGGATAAACCAGTGACTAATCAAGAAACAAATTATAAGTCAGCATATCATTTTACAACACCTGATAAGTGGAAGAACGATCCACAAAAGCCTATATTCTTTAATGGAGAATATCATTATTATTATCTTTATAATGGTAATTATCCAAAGGGGAATGGTACGGAATGGAGACATGCTACTTCAAAGGATTTGGTACATTGGAAGGATGAGGGGGTAGCTATTCCTAAATATACAAATAAAAATGGGGATATATGGTCAGGATCAGTGGTTATTGATACGCAAAATACAGCTGGGTTTGGAAAAGAGGCTCTTGTGGCCATTGTAACACAGCCTTCTGCTAATGGCGGTGAGCAGGAACAATATCTTTGGTACAGTACTGATAAGGGAAAGACTTTTAAATCTTATAGTGATAAAGCCGTTATGCCAAATCCAGGTACAAAGGATTTTAGAGATCCCAAAGTTATTTGGAATCCTGAGACTAATAAATGGGTAATGCTCCTAGCAGAAGGTACTAAGATAGGATTTTATGAATCTGACAATCTAAAAAATTGGGAGTATAAAAGTGGCTTTTTTACTAAAGATATAGGTATTGTAGAATGCCCAGATATTTTCATGATGGAAGCAAATGATGGAACTTACAAATGGATTATGGGGGCCAGTGCCAATGGTAAATCTTCAGGTAAACCCAATACTTATGCTTATTGGACAGGGAATTTTAACGGAAAGGAATTTGTTCCAGATGAAATTGAACCACAATGGTTGGATTATGGATTTGATTGGTATGCAGGAGTAACCTTTGACAGTGGTAACAGCAGTGATAAATATACAAAACGTTATGCTTTAGCCTGGATGAATAATTGGGATTATCCAAACAATACTCCGACACTTAAAGATGGTTTCAATGGAATGGATTCAATTGTACGTCAGATTAGCCTAAAAAAACAAGACAACGACACCTATAGTCTAATTTCACAGCCAGTTGAAAACTTGAGTGGTTTCACAAAATCAACTGAACATTTAAAAAAAATTGAAGTAACGGGATCAAAAACACTAAAGGTTAAAGGCGATGCTTATGAAATTGATGCAGATATAAGCTGGTCAGATGCTAAAAATGTAGGATTCAGACTTCGAGAATCTGAGGATAAAAATCGTCATATTGATGTAGGTGTTTTTGTTGAAGGACAATATTCCTATGTTAATAGAGCTTTTACAGGACAGCCTGACAAAACTGAAAAATATGTTGAAAGTAAAGCACACTTTGATACAAGTAAGAAGAAGGTTCATTTAAAGATTTTAGTTGATAAAACTAGTGTAGAAGTATTTGTGGATGACGGTAAGGTTACCTATTCCAATGAAGTATTTCCTGATTTAAATGATAAGGGAATAAGCCTTTTTTCAGTTGGAGGTAAGTCAATATTTGAAAATGTGCAGATTAAACATTTTCGTTAAATTAATTAAGTTATATATTTGAATGTGCATTAAAAAGGTTATTTAGTTCAAATAACCTTTTTAACATTGTACAAAGAATTTAAAACCAGCCAATTCTGGGGGAAATATCGTCCTATGGTCCAATAGCTTACACCTGCAAGCCTAAAATCATTAACTAATTTAAGCTTTGCTTTGATGCTTCTGGCATCTTCAAACCAAACTACATGCTCTCTTCCGTTACTAGCATAATAATTAAAGTATGGAGCTTGAGACAACCTGTCATATTTTATTTCTGCACCTACTCTCGCTGCAAGATCAACTGCTCCTACATTAGAAACCGTGCTTGCTCTAGTGCCCCGTTCATATGGCAGTGTCCAATTGTATCCATAGTTTGGTATACCCATTAATATTTTATCTCTAGGTATAGCAGTAACAGCATAATCTAAAACTCTTCTAACAGAATTAATAGGTGCTACTGCCATTGGAGGTCCATAAGTGTATCCCCATTCATAAGTCATCAGTATAACATGGGATACCAATCGTCCGTGAACAGGAAAGTCATGAGCCTCATATAAAATTCCTTTTTGACCAGCTGACAGCTTAGGTGCCAATGCAGTTGTAACAGAATATCCTAAAAGTTTTAATCTTTGTACAGCCTTTCTAAGAAAATTGTTATATAGTTCTCTGTCTTCGGGATAAATATACTCAAAATCAATATCCAATCCATAATAATTTTTGGCCTTTAATGTTTTAATAACATTGTCAAGCAGTGTATCCTGCAACTGCTGGTTTGACAAAATACTATGTGCTAAATCACTGTTAAAGCCTCCACCAGGCAAAAGATTACTGATAACCATAAGAGGAGCAACATTAGTCTGCCTTGCTGCTTCAATTAACGCTGTATCATTAATCTCTCTTAAAGAACCGTCTTCCTTTACCTCATAACTGAATATACTTAAATATGTCAAATTAGGCAAAGTCTTTTTTAAAACTTCCATACTTATATTTGGGAAAGCATATCCATTTACTTCAATGCTTCCAAGCCTTCTTGTACTAGAAGGTATATTAAGTATTTGTCCTGGATATATCAAAGCAGCATTAGTTATTTGAGGATTTGCAGCAAGCAATTCATTAACAGTTAATCCATAAGTAGCTGCTATTGTGTACAAGCTTTGATTAGGAGCTACAGTATGTCTTTTTGATTCTTGAAGAATTACCAAAGTCTGACCTATTACCAATCTATTAGGGTTATTTAGTTCGTTATCTGTAGCTATTTTATTAGAAGAAACATTATATAAACGAGAAATAGAGTAGAGAGACTCTCCCGGTCTAACAACATGTATAATCAACTATCCTACCACCTTTTACATATTTCAATTTATTATATGATTGTTGGTAGTCAGATGTTATAAAATTAAAATTTCCTAAAAAATTCATTGGCATTTTTTAGATATAACATCAGTATTATCCTTATACTATTTTATGATTCTTGAACCTTATAGATTTGCTAGATTTACAGGATTTATTCATTTTAAAGAATTGAGAAACACCAGTGGATATAGCAATTATAGAATATATGAATTATTAGTATCCTCAAAATTTTTAGGGAATGGTGTTTCATCAGCTTTGGTAGGGGCTATATGCAGTATCTATGGAAAAAAGAATTTAAGTAAGTCTTTAACATCTATAATTTAACTTAAAAGGGGTCAAATTCTCTATGACTAAATAAAAATAATAGAGACGAACATAGAATCATTACCATAATATTAGTCTCTATTTCTTAAAATAAAGGATTATTTAACGAATATATGAGATCAATTATTATCAATTTTAAGCTTATCCTTAAGTTTTAATATTTCATGAGTAGTTAATTCAGTCAGTTCGGATATTTCGTTTATATCCAAGTCTTTTTTAAGCATTTTTATAGCTACTTTTTCAATACCTTGTTTCAGACCTCTTTTTTAAGCATTTTCAAAGCTTTTCTGAATATTTCTGCCCAAATTACTTATCATAGTATCCACCTCCATTTCAGATGTATCCTTTAATAATTTGTTAATATCTGTTTTCACATTATCTTTAAATCTATTTTTTAATATATTTATTATTCAAGCTCTAAATATTTTCTGTTGTTCTTTAGAAGGATTTTGTCTTAGTATTCTTCCTACAAGTTTTAATCTGTCTACTATTTCTTTGTCTTCAACCTTTTGATCTAATAAAAATACTGAACTTACTACGTTAGCAATTTTTATTAATTATATCATGGGGAAATAATCTAGTGCTATATTTTTATGGATTAGGGACTTAGAAACAGGTACTGTAGGTATAATGAATAAATTTATATGATGTACTAATTATTGGTTGATGATTTAAGGTCAATATTGTACTATTTAGATATAATATGATTTAGAGTAATAATGATTGGTAGTAGTAAAAAATTGCGTAATAAATATTATTTATATAATACACATACAAATAGTAATATAACAATTATTATATCACACCTGGATTCAGATCATTGGCATAGGATTTATGATGATAAAAATGCTTACACATGCAGTTGGTTTATTCCTAACCCAAAAAGAAAAATTTTATTTAACCATAAGGTAGCAGAAATTATTGTAAATGGTGGTTCTGTCGAAATTGTAAAAAATGATATTTTTTTAAAATAGATATATCTCCTGTGGTGAACAATCCAAAATAAAGCCATTAAGAGTACCAAGTGATATTCATGAAACCGGTTTGACAATGAGGTTGGAAGTATCAGATGATAATAATAAGAAAATAAACATTCCAATTGCTGGTGATCAGGATTATGATTATCAAAAGCTTAATACATTGAAGGATTTGGATATCCTAGTTGCGTGTCACCATGGAGGAAAATATTGTTGGTCAAAAAAGGAAAGGTGCCAAATGCTAGGGATAAAAATTCCATTGTCATATACAGTTGTGGAGATAGGAATACATACGGACACCCAACAAAAACATCTGATTATATAGCCGGAAAGTGGAAAAATGAGCATAGAACTATGACAAGTGGAGAATATACATTGGAAATAGTGGCTAGGTAGTATTTGATCGTAAGATTTTGATGTTAGAATATTGCAAAGAGATGATAAAATGAATAAAGTAAAAATTATTTCACAAGACACATTTATATTAAGTACGGACATTAAGATTTTATCAAGAAAATTAGAAGAAAAGGTTAATACTTGGAAACAATATAATAGGCATTAAGGCAGAAACGAATACAACAAATTCTAATATTAAAGAAATGATTATGACTTGCACAATTGTATATGAAGATTAATCTAGAATAATGAAAATAACTTCACATTATCCATACTTTGTGGACAGGTTAATTTGGCTATACTATACACTTTTTATGAGGGGTGAAAGAATGAAAAGAGACTTATTGTATTTAATTAAAAAAATTGATGATATAAAAACGCATTTCCATACTATGGGATGGAATGGTATTCCTTGTGTTGCTACTATTTATGATACTTCTGCATTTTCTACCTGGAAGCAAGAGGTTCAACTTGAATTACAAGAAGTTTACGACCGTACGAAAGATAAGTTTATATGGGACACATTGGTAAATTTGAGACAAGGGTTTAATGGTTGTAATGATGAAACAAAATTTAATGAACTTTCGGGAAGTTTATATGCAATTAGTAAAAATATTGATAAATATTATTATCCTGCATAAGTAACAGTGGTCAAAAAAACAAAGGAGGAAATTACCATGCCACAAAAAAGTCCTAAAATATTTATTAGTCATGCTAGTTCTGATAAGGAGTATGTTTCTAAATTGATTGATTTATTAGAGGGTATTGGGTTAAATGAAAAACATATAATTTGTTCTTCTATCGCTGGTTGTGGAATTCCATTGGATCAGGATATTTATGACCACCTAAAACTTCAGTTTGAAACTCACAACTTGCATGTTATTCTTGTTTTATCAGAGAATTATTATAAAAGTGTTGCATGTATGAACGAAATGGGCGCTGCATGGATATTGCAAAATAGATACACTACCATCCTGTTGCCGGGATTTGAATTTAAGGAGATTAAAGGAGCTATCAATCCACGCCAAATTGGATTAAAACTTGATAATGATTTAACCGATGTAAAAGAAAAACTCGGTCAGTTAAAAGATTGTATGTTGAATGAATTTGGATTGCCTACAGTTTCTGATATTCGCTGGGAACTAAAAAGA
Source organism: Clostridium arbusti SL206 (assembly GCF_000246895.1). Lineage (GTDB taxonomy): Bacteria > Bacillota > Clostridia > Clostridiales > Clostridiaceae > Clostridium_I > Clostridium_I arbusti. The sequence goes on from NZ_BAEV01000048.1 coordinate 13,904, forward strand.
GATATATTTATTAACTCTATAACTACTAAAGGTGTTAAAACAGAATTGAGTTAAAATGCACAAACTCTTTTGCAGGCTGCATATACAAATCCATATACTAATGGAAAAAATGAATATTTTGGTTATACCATACACTAAGGATTTACATAAGGTTCCTAAAGTTAATGACATGGTACCGATACGCAATGAAATTTTAGGGAACATAAAGTTTAATCAAATATAGTCTTTTGCATTGCTATAAGGAAGCAAAAATGGTGGCGGAGTAAAAATAAAGTATTTAGTTAAAGGAATGATTGAGAAGAACTCTAGTAACTATAAAAATTATGATTATATTGTGAAGATTATTGAGGTTGTTTCAATTGATGAAGTTGCTATTACATCTGCAATAAAAACACTTTGTTTTCTTTAGAGGAACTGTTAAATCTTAATAAATAGATAAATGTTGATTTGAAATCTTTAAAGGGTATTGAATGGAAGCTAGAATATTAAAACAAAGCCGCTGATCTAACTTCCAATTATCCATATGCTATGAAGTTGAAGGTATTATAATTTTATCAACAAAAGCTGAAATGGAAATGAACAACCTTTGCTGCAAGGGGGGGATAATTATGAAGAAATATCCAACGTTTATTATTGGAACACCATTTTGTAAAGAAAAGTATTTGTATGGAGATACTTATTTAAGATTTTTACTAGAAGTAAAATATAAAGAAAGTAATAATCATAATCAAGTTTTATGCATTATGATGAATCCAAGTATAGCTAACTCTAATGAATCTGATGACACGATTAATAAGATTTTAAAATTACTAAACGAAAAAATGTTATTTGCTACTTTAAAAGTAGTTAATATTTATCAAGTTTATAAGAGCCAATCAGATATGCTAGCTACAACTTTAGAAGAAATTATATACAAGCTGGGTAAAGATGAATTTAATAACATAATGAAAAAAAAATTATCAACTATATATGAGCAGATAGTTAAGGTGGACAATATAATTTTAGCGTGGGGCAATCCGTCAGAAGGTATGAATGAGAAAAAATACCTAAGTAGATGCTCACAGATAACAGAGTTTTTATCTTATCTCATTAGTAAAAGATTATTTGTATTTAAAACTGGAACCTGGGAAAGAATTTTAACCCAAAAGGGACAACCTAGGCATCCATCGAGGAATAATCTTATCGATTTAGTAGATTGTAATATTGGCATAGGAAATAAGATTTGTGTCAAATTAAAATGAAAGATGATCAAATTGTTTTTAACAATAGGAACAAACATAAACTTACCATTATCCATATTAAGCTAATAATAGTAAGTGCTTAATTGTGAACTAAGTAGATACAATGAAAGTAGACATTTGATTATATGCTGAAACAAGTAGCGATTTGTAAAACATTAAGAAAAAACCATTGAACAATATCAATGGTTGAATTTATTGGAAGTGGTGGAGTCTGAAGGATTTGAACCTTCTGGGTGCTACATCCAGAACGTTGTTAATACACAATAAATATGCATAGGGTATCACTTTGGAGACTCCACAATCACTCGCTACCAACAAATAATACATTACCAACAAAGATTTCATAAGTTTACCTCCATCAAATAACAACTTATACGTAGTATTATCGCTCAGTTTACCATGAATCTCCATTGAAATGGTCCATGCGATAGGTATAACAACAAGGATTGGCATTTTTATAAATTATATCATTAAAATAGAGTATTTAAAAGTTTGAATAAGAGAATTTAATTCTGTATGTTTGTTTGTATTGGATTGAGCAATTATCCATATACCAGTTAGGTTAATAATCTGTAGACAAATAGTAATTTGATTTTCAAAATGTAAATGAAAATCCGAGAGCAACATCTCGGATTTTGTTGATTCTTTCTACAAATTATGCAGGATAATATAACTATATGTAGAATTATAATTTATTAAAGGAATTAATAGAAAATGGATTATTATGTCTATAATGGGAAGTTGATTCCGAGAGCAAAGTGGTTAGAAATTGAGTAAAATTTATTAAAGTTTAGAACGTGATATGATGAACCGTGCCATAAGTGGCGAAGGCTTTTTAGTGTCACACTATAAGTTTAGATTAAGATAGTGTGATGCTAGATAATGTGGTTGATTAGATTTAATAAAGCAGGACTTACTTCTAAAGTAAGTCCTCTTTAAGAAGATTTTGAAGTATAAGCATTTATGAATATAAAATACATCAATACTTAAATAGCACTAGTTTTGTTAATCAAATTAAAAATAATTATATAAAACAGTTTGTGCAATATTTTTTCTTTTTGTATGATTAGGATTAGGTTTTGCATCTTTACTTGGATAGCCTATTGGTAGAATACATACTGGCTCAATGTTTGATGGTATATTAAAAGCTTTACGAATAGCGATTGGATCAAAATTACCAACCCATGTTGTACCCAATCCGAGTTCTGCAGCTTGTAACATCATATGTGTAGCAACAATACTTGCATCAATATCAGTATGGACCTTTCCATCATACGTACTCTTCCATGATTCAACTTTGTTAGCACATACAAGTAAAGCCATAGGTGCATTGAAGTGATAAATTGTACAATCTTTTAGTTTAGCAAGTGCCTCATTACTTTCAATTACTAAAATTCTTTGAGGTTGATAATTTACAGCAGTAGGTGCTAATTGCCCAGCTTGTAAAATTAAATCTAATTTTTCTTGTTCAACTTTTTTAACATTAAAATTTCTTAAAGAATATCTTTTTTTTGCCAATTCTATAAAATTCATAGAAATACCTCCTCTGTAGGCTATTATATAATACAATATAGTATTTTTTATATACTAGCTTGGTGAGCAAATTGTACCCCCATATTAAAAGCATTTTGACAGTCGTTGGGGAATTGTTCTTCTTTAACTTTTGCTTTTTTCTTTTCATCAAATGCTGTTACAACATATTTTGAATAATCATTAAATTGATATGTGTCATTAACAGCTAGTGATTCAAATGTACCAAAGATTCTCTCCATGTCCTCTTCTACAAATTTAAGATTTTCCTTATATCTAAATTCTTTCATCTGGTCATTGGTCACATTCATAGTATAAATAAAACCAGTTGGTATTTTCTTACCAAAAATACTAGAGTAGTTTTCATCATACTTTGAGTATGGGAACATGAGCCTCTCTAAAAATGACCTCATAGCTCCTGTAACTCCTTGAAAATAAATTGGAGAACCGAGAATAATTGCATCAGCTTTTGCAGCTTTTTCAAGAATTGGTGTTAAATCGTCGTTAAAGCCACATTTGCCATAGCTTTTACCATTTTTTATTTTACAAGCAAAACAACTTACACAGCCTTTATAATTGTAATCATAGAGGTGAATAAGTTCTGTATCAGCCCCATGTGATGCTGCTCCTTCAAGTGCTTTATTAAGAAGAGTAGCTGTATTTTTATTTTTTCTAGGACTCCCGTTAATAGCTAATATTTTCATAAATTATACCTCCATTTGTACATGTAATTGACTTTATGGTATAAATTATATATCATTATAAAAAAGTAAATAAGTATGCACTTATTTGTTATATACTAACCAAAAGGTAAGTAAAGGAGCATTATATGAAAGATTTTGAGAGTAAATATGGAAATTGTCCAATGTACTATACAATATCTATACTTGAAGGAAAATGGAAATGGGTTATATTATGGGAAATATATGAAGCAGAGATAATACGGTATAATAAATTGAAAGATATATTACAACCAATTGCTCACAAAACATTAAGTAAACAACTAAAAGAATTAGAAAACAGCAATCTGATTCACAGAGAACAGTATAATGAAATTCCACCTAAAGTTGAATATTCCTTGACCGAAGAAGGAAAAACATTAATTCCAATACTCAACCTTATGTTCCAGTGGGGTGAGAAACATATTAAAAATAAGTGAATTTTTGTAAATTAAATATTATTTCAAGATATTCTTATATTTTAAAACTAATATCTATTTTATGAAGAATATCTTAAGTTTAAAGGTGAAAATGTAATATTTATAAACGCTCTAAAATCTTAATTAAAGTTAGAGCGTTTTATTTTATGATGAGTTTATTTTTCAGCACTTGAACTTCTACATTTTGAAGGAAATTAAGTTTATTTGTAGAATAATGATATTAAAGGAAGTATTCTACAAAATTAAAGTTAATGTCTATAATGCAAAGGTTACAAATGATTTCATAGTATCCAAATTAAACACCTCTTAATCATTTTTATGTTCAGCATAAAATTCATTATAGTTTTTAAGCTCTCTTTTTAAAAGATTTGGGGTATCTAGTTTATATGGACAATGATTTTTACAGTGACCACATTCTATGCAATTATTTATTAGCTCCATCTTTTCTTTAAAAGTATCTTCTAAAAAACCTTTGTAGGGAGATCTTCCTAGGAGTAGAGTTATTCTTGCAGAGGTAGGAATATCAATTCCAGCAGGACATGGAAGACAATATCCGCATCCGCGGCAGAAATCTCCAGCTAACTCGGAACGATCTTTCTTAATAATAGACCACATGGCTTCATCAAGTACTGGTGGATTTTTTTCAAGGGCAATAAATTCATCTAATTCAGATTCTTTTTGTATACCCCATATTGGAACAAGATTATCAAACTGTCTTAAGAATGCAAAGGTAGATGCAGCATTAGTTATAAGCCCACCAGAAAGGGCCTTCATTGCAATGACTCCAATATCCCTTTTTTCGCATTCCTTTATGAGTTTTAAATCATTGTCAGCAGATAAAGAACTTAAAGGAAACTGTATGGTATCATATAGCCCAGAAGCTGCGACATCCATAGCATTTTTTATTCTATGATTTGTAATTCCTATAAAGCGAATCATACCTCGTTTCTTAGCTTCTAGAAGACCGGCATAGAGTCCTTCTGGATCCTCAGGGTTAGGGAGTTCAGCAGGGTTATGTAACTGAAGAATGTCTATATAATCTGTTTTTAAATTTTTTAAGCTTGTCTCAAGATGACTTAGTAAAGTTTTTCTATCCTTTGCATGACTTTTAGTGGCTATTATGATGTTTTTTCTTATATCTGCAAGAGAGTAACCTATTTTTTCTTCGCTATCGGAATACATTCTTGCAGTATCAAAAAAATTTATTCCATTGTCATAAGCTTTACGTAGAATCTTTTTAGCTTCTTCAAAGGAAACTCTTTGTATTGGTAGAGCACCAAAACCGCTTCTTGCTACCATTAAATTTGTTCTTCCTAATCTTATTTTATTCACAATAATACCTCCGCGTATTTTTATATAAAGCATTAAAATATTAACTTATCATTTTTAAGATACATAAATATAGAATAATAGTAGTTCATTATAGAAATTCTACATTTAATTATACAGTATAATCCAGTAGTTAGTAATATAAATATAGATTTATACATTATTGAAGATGCTAAGCGCTAAATTATGATAAGGAATAATATTTATTAAAAATTTATTTAAAAATATTAGATATTTTCGGAGTACAATTGAGATACCTTAGAAATTTAACTATAAACTTTATAGAATCTTTATAATCTCCTGATAAATTGTTAATTGTAAAGTGAATTAATAAATTTATGAAGGGATGAATGTAATGGAAAGATATATTTTACAAACAAAAAATTTGAGCAAGTATTTTAAAAAATATATAGCGGTAAACAAAGTTTCTTTAAAAGTAAAAATGGGTACTATCTATGGACTTTTAGGACCAAATGGTGCAGGTAAATCTACCACGTTGAAGATGATAACAGGACTTCTTCATGCTACTGATGGTGAAATATTGATTGATGGAGAAAGATGGAAGCGAAAACATCTTGAAGATATAGGTGCTCTAATCGAAGACCCCGCCTTATATGGAAATCTTACTGCAACTGAAAATCTTACAGTTCACACAAAATTAATGGGTTTATCAAAAGATAGGGTTAATGAGGTGCTTGAAACAGTTGATCTTAAAAATACTGGTAAGAAACTTACATCACAGTTTTCTATGGGAATGAAGCAAAGACTTGGAATGGCAATTGCACTTCTTGGCAATCCCAAATTACTTATATTAGATGAACCAACAAATGGACTTGACCCAATAGCAATTCAAGAATTACGTGAATTAATCCGTTCTTTTCCCAAAAAAGGTATTACAGTAATATTATCGAGTCATGTATTAACTGAAGTTTCTCAAGTAGTAGATCATATTGGTATAATAAGTGATGGAGAACTTAAGTATCAAGGAGCTATAAGTCATGAAGAAGATCTTGAAGCCTTATTTATGAAGGTTGTAAAGGAGTCAAAAAAATGATAAATATAATACAATCAGAATATGTTAAATATAAAAGAACATTTACTAGAAAATTAATCATATTTGCACCACTGTTTACTATAATGATAGCATTAATATCCCCATGGCAGTTCTTTGTTAATCAAGTATATAATTTATGGCCAGCAATATTTATACCGATTTTAATAGCTTTATTCTCAAGTTTAGTAGCCATACAGGAGAAAAAAGCAGGAAACTATAGAAATTTATTAGTTCATAATATATCACCAGCACGTATATGGATAGGTAAAATTATTGTAATGTGTATTCATACATTATTAGCCACTCTTTTTCTTATAATTTTAACTATTATAATATTTCCTATTGTATCCAAGGAAAACATTCCACTGATAAAAATCTTTACTGCTGGATCTATTATATGGTTAACCTCTCTTACCATAGTACCTATTCAATTATGGGCAGCTACCTGTAAAGGTATTTTTGCAAGTATGTCACTTGGGTTTTTAGGCCTTATTATAGGTGTTATAGTAGCTACTAAATCATATTGGGTATATGTCCCATGGAGTTATCCTACACGGCTAATGTGTCCACTTATGGGAGTGGGTCCGAACGCATTACCATTGAAAATTGGTGACCCTTTACTTGATAATTCGGTAATACCAGTTGGAATAATTATGTCTATTATAAGTTTATTAATATTTACTTGCATAACAGCATTATGGTTTAATAAAAGAGAGGTAAGATGATGATGAAAGCTATCACATTCATACAAATATTATCTGCAGAATGCCTTAAAACTAAACGTACACCTATAAGATGGCTTGTTTTTTTAGCCCCAATTATATATACAATAGCTATTATATGGTATTTCTCCTTAAAAAAAATTAATGTGAATACGCAGATAGATATATTTGCAATGTTCTTTGAGGTTTGGACAACAATGATTATACCTTTTGGTGTAGGATTGATTTCGGGATTTATCGTATATGAAGAAGAATTAGCTGGAAAATTTAATGGATTTTTAGGTAGTAAATTATCACGTTCTAGTATATATATTGGCAAACTTATAATACTTATTTTACTAACAACATCAAGTATTATAATTGCAACATTTGTTCTTATATTTGGATTAAATGTATTTATGAATATACCAGTTTCATGGTCAATTTTTATTAGAGCTGCACTAATGACAGAAATAGCTACACTGCCATTATTAGCTTTTAATTTATGGTTAAGTCTAGCGTATGGTATTGGGGCATCAATTGGATTTGGAGGAATTGGAATAGTTATATCAGCGATTATAGCTATAGTTGGAGATAAAGTATGGCAATTTATTATATGGGCATGGCCTGAACGTTTGTCTATAATTCAAATGTATTATTTACCAAGTATAGCTATAAATTATTCTAAGAATTATATCATCCATGAAACAATAAAAGGTATAATACCTGTAATGATATCTTTTGTAGGATTATTAATTGCAGGCCTACTATGGTTTAACAAATGGGAAGGCAGAAAAGTATATGAATAAAATAATTTTACTGATAAAAAAGGTGATGATTATATGAGTAAAATTCTTATAATAGACGATGAAGAAGATCTTGTAATACTTTTAAAGGATTCCTTAGAAGATAAAGGTCATAATATTTTCACTGCACATAATGGAGAGGAAGGTATAGAGAAGTCAAAAGAACAGCCTGAACTTATTATACTTGATATAATGATGCCTGACATGGATGGATATGAGGTTTGTAGAAATATAAGAGATGGGGTTCAATGTCCAATAATATTTTTAAGTGCAAAACAATCTGAGATGGATAAGGTTAAAGGACTTGCATTAGGGGGAGATGATTATATAGTAAAACCCTTCAGTCTCAAGGAGTTAATGGCAAGAATTGACGCTCACTTAAGACGAGAAAAAAGAGCCATCTTTCTTAATGAAGCTGAGAAAAGGATTTTACTTAATTTTAAGAACCTCACAGTAGATTTAAAAGGTCGCCAGATTCAAATCAATAATATACCTGTGATCCTTACAAAAAGGGAATTTGATATAATTGAATTATTGTCGCTTCATTCAGGACAGGTATTTTCTAAAGAACAGATTTACGAAAAAATTTGGGGCTATGATGCAGAAGGAGATTCTTCTAACATAACAGAACATGTGAAGAAAATCAGGGCAAAGTTTAATGTTATTGATCCAAATACTCAATATATTTCTACAATATGGGGTATAGGATATCGCTGGGATAAAATTAAATAATAATATTAGTGGTGTAATATTTCAGGAGGATTGAATGTTAGAGAAAAAGCCTTTGAAAACACAATTTATAATAAGTTTTATACTGATTATTGTATTGAGTCTTATTGCAACAACTGTTACTTATTTTGTAGGTACTAGTATTTATGGAATACTTGAATATAAAAAATTATATCCGGCTAATTACTATGAAGGGAAAATTCCTCATATTGAAAATTATCTCAGAAAAAAAGGTATAGTAATTCTAAATAGTGAAGAAAAACAATCTCTTAATAAGGCTATTCCAGTACAAGGTATTGAATATCAGGTTATGGATGAAAATGGTAACAAGATATATGGAACAGATAATGAAAAGATAATAAATAATAGAGAAGAATTATATGAAAAAATTAATACTAAAATTAATACTAATATAGGAATCAATAAAAAATATACTAAAATTATTCCTATATTAGATTCTGAGGGTAAAATAAGAGGGGCCGTCTCTCTATCATATATGTTGAAAAATTATTATGTAAATACAGAAGATAAAATATGGATAACACCATTATTTGTTGTAATTATATTTTCACCATTTATTTATATAACAATATTTGCACTACTATTTTCCAAAAAATTTGAAAAAAACATAGGAAAGCCTGTTAATATGCTTATACAGGCATCTAAAAATGTTAAAAATAAGGATCTTGATTTTAATATAGATTATAATGCCGATAATGAAATTGGAAGACTATGTGGAGCTTTTAGTGAAATGAAATCTGAACTTAAAAAGTCTTTGATATCTCAGTGGAAAATAGAACAGGAAAGGCATGAAATGGTGGAGGCACTGGCCCATGACTTAAAAACCCCCATTTCTATTATAAAGGGATATACTGAATCACTTTTAGAAGATAATTATATTGATAAACAAAAATTAATTAGATATTTAAATGTAATAAAAGAAAATACAAATAAAGGATCTAGACTTATAAAAGAAATGCTTTATGCTGCAGAACTGGAAGATATTGATACAGAACTTTGTATTAATTCAGTGGATATTGATTCTTTTATGAGTATAAAAAAAGAAAGTTATGAGATGATTGGTAAAGAGAAAAGAATAACTTTTATAGTAAATGTAAGTTGTGAATATAATTATAAAAGGTCTTGCTCTCTTGATATATCAAAACTTGAGAGAATATTGGATAATATCGTATTAAATAGTATTCACTATACACCTGAATATGGAGAAATAGCTATTAATGCATATATAAATGATAAAAGTATCAAGTTTACAGTAAAGGATACGGGAAAGGGATTTAGCAGTAAAGATTTATCTAATATTTTTAATAAATTTTATAGAGGGGATCAATCCCGCAGTTCAAAAAATGGTAATGCAGGACTTGGGCTTTATATTGCAAGGAAACTGGCAGAGTTACATGAAGGTAGTATAAAGGCATTTAATTTGGAACAGGGTGGTGCATGTATAGAGTTTATTTTGAGATTGTTTTAAATTTATATTACTTATTGAAGATGATGTAATGTTAACTTGACATAGGAAAATGTAGTAAATTACAAAAGATTACTTTGAAAAATTTTTTATAATTTATTAGTAGAAGTAGAATGCCAGTCAAATAAGTATAGATATAGTCATTTAATATAAAAATGACTATATCCAGTTGATTTATCATTTTATTTAAAGTTTATATTAATACTTTTATTACATTTTAAAAATTATTTATTATCTGCTGCAAACACAATTCCAGCATCTTTTCTTGCCGTCACTGCGGTTTCTATAACACTTAAGGAATGTTCTAATAATTTATGAGATTTTTCTAAATCATTATTGCTAAATGTATCTTCAAAGTCTATTAACTCATAAACCATTCTATTTGAAAATTTTTGCTCATTATAAGTTTCAATTTTATTATCAATTCCAACTTCAAATGAAATACATTGATTGGCAGAACCATTTAACTTTATGTATCCTTTTGTTCCTTGAATAATAGCAAAACTTGGACTCTTAGAATCCTTAGCCCCAGTACACTCACATATAAAATCATCATATTTTAAAATAGCAATTCCTGAAGTGTCAATTCCGTTTTCAGCAATGTTAGCTATATATTTTACCTCTTTTGCTTTGCCAAATAATCCAGTTACAAAATGTAAATTATAAATATTAATATCTGCTAGAGAACCGCCAGAAAAGGCTGGACTAAATATATTTGTAACTTCACCTGCTAAGAGTTTATCATATCTACTTGAGTATTGAGAATAATTACATTGAACTATTTTTAATTGTCCTAAAGAACCTATTTTTTCTTTAATCTTAATGTAGTTTGGCAGATGCAATGTAGTAATTGCTTCAAATAAAAATAAATTTTTTTCTTTTGCTAAATTTATTAATGTTTTTGCTTCTTCTATAGTTGATGTGAAGGGTTTTTCGCAAATTACATTTTTACTACTTTGTAATGCTTTTAAAGCATATTCATAATGCATACTGTTTGGTGATGCTATATAAATAAAGTTTACGTTTTCATCTTTTAGTAAAGAATCATAATCTGTGTATACTTGTTTTACATCATATTTGTTTGCAAGAGCCTCTCCTGTTTCTCTTTTTCTGGAATAAACAGCTGTACATTGAACATTGTCTACTTCCTTTACAGCATCTAAAAAAGTCTCTACAATTGAACCTGTTCCTATAGTACCTATTTTCACAATGTAATCCCCCTTTTGTGGTAAGTTAATTAACTAGTTTTAAGGTTATATTTATATTGTATAGTATTGTTTGTAGTAATGTAAACATAAAACAATTATATGTTTTTACTTATTGCGAATATACTTTTCCTGTTTACTTGCAGTTCACTTGATGTCAGCTGGATAATCAATTCCTCAATTGCTGATATGCTTGCTACAATACAAATTATATATACAAGTACAGTTGTATGAATATAGGGAAGGAATATTGGAAATATGAATAAGACTATGCCAGTGATTTTATTTCCGTAAGTGTGAATACTTGCAAAGGTTTTATATCTTTTCAGGGCTACACCCATGGATGTTAATCTGATAATAGCAATTGAAATAATCCAAATGTTGATTTTGGTTGTAGGATTTACGATTGGATAAAGCACAAGTAATAAAGCACCTGACATTATCATGTCAGCTATGGAATCAAGCTTTGCGCCAAGTATGCTTGTTGTCCCTGTTTTTCTTGCAATAAATCCATCCATAATATCACTGAATCCACAAATAATATATGTTGCGTAAAAGGCTGCACTTAATGGTTTAACAAAAATCAAAATCAAAGAAAAAATTATTCTACTAAAGGATATACAATTTGGTATTGCTTTCATTTTAGTATCTCCCAAATATTAAAAATCTTTATTTAGCAATTTTAGAATATTATGATGTAAGATTTCTTACTATAAATAATAAAATAAACCTAATTTTATCTTACTAAATGTTTTTTGTTGTTCCAAAGTTGAAGTTCTATAAAAATAAATAGTAGTGGCATAGATATTAAAATCATTCTGTAATCATTTGTTTTAAATAGCATATAACTTACAATTCCAAAATAAATACCTGTAAATATACAAATGAATTTATATATTCTAATATATTCCTGTTCCTTCAATATTGTTTTAGTAAAAAGTTTTGTAAATTTAAGTATAGTATTGCTCTTTAACATAAGTCCAATGAAAATACATAAAGCGCTCATGATAAGATATAAATATACTGTATTAATAATATCCATTTTACTCACTTCACTCCTCCAATTTATTTAATATCAGTAGTTCTATCAGTGAATTATAGAATCATCCTTCTTGATTTACTAGTATGATTGAATTATACATTGAATCATATTGTATTTCTATAAATAATTATCATCATATAGAATATACATTAAATAATAAATCATTTATAAGAGAAATTATTTAATGGAGACAATGAAATGAGAAAGAAAAAAGTTTGGATATTTATTTTAGTATTGTTGTTCATATTCATTACAATTACTGTTGTTATTTCTAATACTAAAGATGTTAAAAATGGACAAGTTATTGTGAGTTATTCTGAAAAATTTAAAAATGTCAAATATTCTTGGGGTGGGGAGAGTCCCAGGGGATTTGATTGCTCGGGATTTACAAAGTATGTATATGCTCACTTTGGTATAAGTTTACCACATAATGCAGCAGAACAATATAACTATGGTAAGCCGGTAAATAAGAACAGTTTACAGCCAGGAGATTTAGTTTTCTTTGGAAAGACAGATGAAAGTATATATCATGTAGGAATATATATTGGAAAAGGGAATTTTATAAATGCACCCAAAGAGGGAGAAAGTGTAAAAATAACAGCACTTAGTTATATGCCAGATTATTATGGTGCAAAGAGATTAAGCCATGTCAAATAAATAGCTACTATTTATTTTCATATGCCTAGGTATTAGAAAAACGGTACACCTATAAATGATGTACCGCTTTCAAGTTGGTAAACTCTAAAAATAAAACTTAAGGAGACTATGAAAAAATTTTTTCATTTCTTTTATAATTATAGACAGAAATTTTTTGTTTATTCATTATCTTATAGTTAAAATTTTATAATTAATGTGAGAAAAAGTATTTTTATATATTTTATATAAGGTGTAAAAGCTTTTACGAAAACTATCAGATAGCAGAAAATTTCATGAGAAGTAATGAAGTGAATTATATTAAGAGGCTGAAAAGGGGAAAAGAAGATGCTGACTTTAAAAAGTGAATATATAATTTCAAGACATCAGACATCATTGTTGAAAAATGATGTCTTTTAATATATGATTAAATTATTCGATAACTAGCCACTGTAATACTCCTAGATATAGATAATAGTGATATATCTATGGATAATTTATCTAAACTTAGTGGCAGTATAAATTTTAACTAAGTGAGATTTATTGATACTTTTAAAAAGGGAGACTACGCTATGACAAAAAAAAGAAAAAGTTTATCAGAAAATGTAGCAGATGATATTCTTGCCATGATTACTATAGATAAAAAATTTGCACTTGGAGATAAGTTGCCTAATGAAAATCAACTTTCTGCGGAATTAAAAGTTAGCCGTACCACTTTAAGAGAGGCTATTCGTATTTTAGTAGCTCATGATGTATTGGAAATTAAAAGGGGAAAGGGAACTTATGTTAAAAATAATGGTGAATTAAATGAGAAGTTTGGATTAAAGGAGTTTTCAACTTTTAAATTGGATGTAAAGGACTTGTATGAAATACGTTTGATTTTTGAACCTGAAATTGCATACTATGCTTCAAAACGTGCTACTGATAAGGAAATGGAGCGTATTATACACTATGGAAAATTAGAGGAAGAACAAATTTTAAAAAAGGAGGATAGAACAGAGGTTGAGCAGGCATTTCACAAATCAATAGCAAAAGCAACTCATAATGAATTTATGAATAGATTAATACCTATTTTGTATCAGGCCATTGATAAGGGAGTTATTTTATCAGATGCAAATGAAGAGATGCTAATGAATACTTTAAATGATCATAGAATGATTATGGAATTTCTATCAAAACGAGATGCAGAAGGAGCAAAGACAGCAATGAAACTACATATAATTCATGCCATGAGGGGTTTTGGAATTACAGAAGAATAGGCATTTTTATTG
>NZ_BAEV01000047.1 GCF_000246895.1 Clostridium arbusti SL206
TTAAAAGTCAGCACAATACTTTTGCAAAGGTATTGTGCTTATTTAAAGAGGAGTGATATTGTGGAATTAAAAGATGTACTAGAGGGAATTAAATATAAGCTTATAAAGGGAAATCTGAAATTAGATATTAATAAGATAGAATATGATTCTAGAAATGTAGCTAATAATGATTTATTCGTTTGCATAGAGGGCTTTAGTACAGATGGTCATAAGTATATTGAGAGTTCAGTTAAAAGTGGAGCATCAACTATAATTTGTACCAAAATACCTGAAGACTTACCAAATTGTACTGTAATTCAAGTAGAAAATAGCAGAAGAGCATTAGCACTGGCAGCAGCTAATTTTTATGGGCATCCACATAAAAAGTTAAAGATGATTGGAATAACTGGTACTAATGGGAAAACTACATCTACATATATGATAAAGGCCATACTTGAGAAATCTGGTTATAAAGTTGGTCTTGTAGGTACTATTGCAAATTATATTGGAGATAAAAAGATAGTATCACATAGAACAACACCGGAATCACTAGAGCTTCATCAATTATTTAAAGACATGGTGGATAGTGGAGTTGACTATTGTGTAATGGAGGTATCTTCACATTCTCTATATTTAGATAGAGTTTATGGAATAAAATTCAATGAAGGCATATTCACAAATTTAACCAGGGATCATTTGGACTTTCACAAAACTTTTGAAAATTACTATAATGCAAAGCTTATTTTATTCAAAAATAGTCAAAACTCTATAATAAATATGGATGATAGTTATGGAGATAAAGTTTACAAGGATTTATCTTGTAATAAAATAACTTATGGTTTTGAAAATAAAGAAGATGTAGAGGCAAAACATATAAAGATGCATTCTAGGGGTATAGATTTTCAGATTAGTTACTTAAATGAAAGTGCTGATATAAGCTTAAATATACCAGGTAGATATAATATATCAAATGCTTTAGGAAGTGCAGCAGTATGTATTTTAGAGGGATTAACATTAAAGCAGATAAAGGATGGATTAGAATCACTAAAAGCTGTACCGGGAAGATGTGAGGCTATTGAAACAAATTTAAACTTGGGGTTTGAGATAATTATAGATTATGCACATACTCCAGATGCACTTATGAATATACTTAAGACGACAAGAGAATTTACAAAAGGAAGACTTATTAGTGTATTTGGATGTGGTGGAGATAGGGATAAAGTTAAAAGACCTATTATGGGAGATATAGGATCAAAAATGAGTGATATTGCCATAATAACCTCTGACAATCCAAGGACTGAGGAACCAATGACTATTATAAATGAAATAGTTAAGGGAATACATAAGGATAATTATATAACTATAGAAAACAGAAGAGAAGCAATTAAAAAGGCAATTTCTATAGCAAAAAAAGATGATGTAATAGTAGTGGCAGGAAAAGGTCATGAAGACTATCAAGTTTTAAGGGAAGGCACAATTCACTTTGATGAAAGAGAAGTTATTGCTGAAATTATAAAGGAGCTGTTTTAATTGGAATATATGTCACTTAGTTCTATTGTAAAGGCGATAGAAGGTAAATTAATAGTAAAAGGTTCTAAGGAGAATTTTAATAGTATAAGTATAGATACTAGAAAAATAGAACAGGGAAGCATTTTTATTGCAATTAAGGGAGAAAATTTTAATGCTAATAATTTTACTGTAGAAGCTAGTCGTAAGGGAGCAGCCCTTTGTATTGTGGATGAAATCAAATTTAAAGATAAGGAACTTAGTAAGGATACATCTATTGTAATTGTAGAAAATACTAAAAAAGCATTATTAAAGTTAGCTGAATTCTATAGAAGTACTCTTAATATAAAAATAGTGGGGATTACGGGATCTACTGGAAAGACTTCTACTAAGGACATGACTTATGCTATTTTATCAGAAAAATATAAAGTGTTTAAGACACAAGGGAATTTTAACAACGAAATAGGTTTGCCATTGATGATATTTAATTTAGATAACACTTATGATATTGCAGTACTTGAAATGGGAATGAGTAATTTCTTTGAAATTCACAATATGGCTAAATCTGCAAAACCTGACATTGCAATTATAACCAATATAGGAATATCACATATTGAAAATCTAAAGACCAGAGAAAATATACTTAAAGCTAAATTAGAAATAACTGATTATTTTAAAGATAGTTCTACACTGATTCTAAACGTAGATAATGATATGCTTTCTACTGTGAGTAAAGAAGATAAAAACTATAAACTTATAAGGACAGGTATAGAGTCAAATTCTGATATTAGAGCTAAAAATCTGATACTTAAAGAAACCAAAATTATATTTGATATATTTAAAGACCATAAACCTGTTTTTAAGGATTTTAAGATAAATTTACCAGGAAAACATAATATATCAAATGCGCTTTTAGCTATTAGTTGTGGTGAGTTATTTGGCTTGACCTACCATGAAATGAACAGTGGTATAGATAAACTTAACATGACATCTATGAGATTAGATATAGTAAAGGGAAAAAAATATACTATAATTGATGATTGCTATAATGCTAGTCCAGATTCCATGATAGCCGCAATTGATGTTTTGAATAATATTAAGGGGAATAGAAAGATTGCGGTATTTGGAACTATGAAAGAATTAGGTGATAAGGCCTATGATTATCATAAAGAAATAGGGGCATATGCAAAGAATAATTCAGTAGATTTTTTAATTGTATTAGGTGAATTTAAAGATGCTTTTCAAGAGGGTTTTAAAGATAGTGAAAAAATTAAAAGTTTTGATAATACAGAGGAAGTTAATAAATTTTTAGAAAAGTATACAGAAAAAGATGATGTAATACTGGTAAAAGCCTCCAGAGCAATGAAATTTGAAAATATAGTTAAAAGTTTAAAAGATTTAAACAATATGTAATCTTAAGGTAAATAACAAATTACTATAAACTAAGTAGGATGATTAGTTATTTATTTAAAGATGACTTAGAGAAGGAGATGCAATCATGAGTGCAATAATATATTCGGTATTAGTAGCATTTTTAATTTCTTTGCTACAAGGGCCCATTTTAATACCTATACTTCATAAATTAAAATTTGGACAAAATATAAGGGAAGAAGGTCCTAAAAGCCATAGGAAAAAAGCAGGAACACCAACTATGGGAGGTATAATATTTATAATTACCACTGCTATAACTATGTTTATAATGAAGGATAATATAATATCAAATAACACTGCAATATTTGCATTTATATGTTCTTTAGTATTTGGAATTATAGGATTCTTAGATGATTTTTTGAAAATAGTACATAAGAGAAATGAAGGACTTACAGCAAAGCAAAAATCCTTACTTCAGCTTATAGCTTCCTGCATAATTGCATACTATGCTTATGTTAAGGTGGGAACTGATATTTATGTACCTTTTTTTAGGACTACACTTCAGTTAAATCCTATAGTATATATGATTTTTATAGTATTCTTTTTAGTTGCTATAACTAATGCTGTAAATTTAACTGATGGACTTGATGGCCTTGCAACCTCAGTTACATTATTGGTAATGACCTTTTTTGCTATAGTGGCTTTTGCATGGCATTATTATGAATTATCCATATTTTGTGGAATAATGGCAGGAGCTTTACTTGGATTTTTAAAATATAATACTTTTCCAGCGCAGATTTTCATGGGGGATACAGGTTCACTAGCTCTTGGTGGAGCTGTTGCAGGAATAGCCATTATACTAAAACTACCAATATTGGTTATAATAGTAGGTGGTATATATGTTTTAGAAACTGTTTCAGTAATTCTTCAAGTTGCTTCATTTAAGCTTACAGGTAAAAGAATATTTAGAATGGCCCCCATTCATCATCATTTTGAGCAACTTGGATGGCATGAAACTAAAGTTGTTGCAGTATTCTCAATAGTTACTGTTATATTATGTTTAATAGCACTTTTATCACTTTAAAATAACTAGTCAATATGTTATTCATTTGATATCATACTTATTTATAGTAAATGTGATTGTATTATCAACATATGTTAAATTAATACTTGTGTGATAAAAAATATGAAATGCAGCTTTGACTTGCTATATATTTTGTATATGTCTTAAGTAATTTTTTTGGAGGTATGTTATGAATAAACCCAAACTTTTTCAAAAGGTGGAGGTTGACTTTGTTCTACTGGCAACAGTTTTATTAATTTTGGCAATTGGTGTTATAATGGTATATAGTGCAAGTTCCTATAGTGCACTTAATAATCCAACCATTCATGATGACATGTTCTTTCTAAAAAAGCAGGGAGTTTTTGCTATTGTAGGTATTATTATAATGCTGTTTGTTGAAAAGATTGATTATCATAGGATAAAAAGAGTAACAAATATAATAATGATTATAACCATTATTCTTTTGATAATAGTTCTTTTTTGTCCTGCTGTAAATGGAGCTAAAAGATGGATACCATTAGGACCTCTTGGAAATCTTCAACCCTCTGAAGTTGCAAAGTATGCTGTGGTGATATTGCTTGCAAAAGGTATAGAAAAAACAGGAGAGAATATTAAAAAGTTTTTTCCCACGGTAGTTGTATATTTATTAGTTGCGTGTTTTTTTGCAGGCTTTGTATACATAGAAAAAAATTTGAGTATAGCAACTGTAATCATGGTAGTTAGCTTAATAATAATATATGTAGGCGGTGCAAAAGGGTGGCAACTTGGCTCTATAGTTTTTTCACTTATACCCTTAGGATTTGTGTTTATTAAAGCGGAGCCCTATAGATGGGCAAGACTTATGTCTTTTAGAGATCCCTGGAAAGATGCAAAAAATGTGGGATATCAGCTTGTTCAATCACTCTTGGCCTTGGGATCTGGCGGAGTAATGGGATTAGGCCTTGGACAATCAAGACAAAAAGCCTATTATATACCAGAACCGCATAATGACTTTATATTTGCAATTATAGGTGAAGAATTAGGATTTGTTGGCTGTGTGTTTATAATATTATTATTTTTGATTTTGATACAAAGAGGTATTAAAATTGCAATTCATGCTAAAGATATATATGGTACTTTACTAGCTGTAGGAATTACATCGGTACTAGCAGTTCAAGCTGTAATAAATATAGCTGTTGTTACAGGAGCTATACCAGTTACAGGTGTGCCACTTCCATTTATCAGCTATGGAGGATCTTCCTTAGTAGTTAATTTAGTAGCTGTTGGAATTTTGTTAAATATATCATCACAAACTAATAAATAGTAATTATAGCATTGCTTTTAAGCAATGCTATAATTATATAAATTTAAATAGCTTTTATATTTAAATAGGTTGCATTATATGTTATCATAATTATAATATAAAAATTAACAGGTGAGTATATGGAAAAAAGTAAAAATGAACTTATTGAGAAAAGAAGAAATAAAAGAAGAATAAAAAGAGTATTATTTATTATGGTACTGCTAATTGCTGTGCTTATTACGCTATGTTTAAAATTATCTTATTTTAATATACAGTATGTTAATGTATTGAATAATAAGACTGTAGCATCAAATGAAATAATTAAAGAAAGCGGTCTACACAAAAATACAAATATATTTTATGTAAATATTAAAAATATTAAAAATAATATTTTAAATAATCCCTATATACTAAGTGTTAGTGTAGATAGAAAGTTTCCTAATACAGTAAATATAGATGTAAAGGAAAGAAAAGCTGTTTTTTATGCAGAAAAAGGAAATAAATTCGCAGTTATTGATAAAGATGGGATAGTTTTAGAGACTCGAGACAATATTGATAATATGAATCTTATAAAGCTTATTGGAATTAATACATCGAAAATTTCAATAGGTAAAGTAGTACCATTTAATGATAATAAAAAACTTAAAACTATAAGTGTTATTACTGATATTATATTTAATAATGAAGTGTGTAAGAATATTAAGGTATTAGATATAACTGATGATACGCAATTAGAGGCTTATTATAATGATATGCATATTAAATTAGGTAATGGTAATAATTTGCAGCAAAAATTAAATAGAGCTATAAATATAATAACTGATAAAAATTTGTCGGCTTCAAAAGGATATGTTGATGTAAGCTTTAATGGAAATCCAGTATTTCATGTTGAAAAGTAGGAGGATAGAATATGCGTAAAGTAAGATCTCAAATAGTTGTTGCTTTAGTTTGCTGTATACTGGGCTTTATGCTTGCCTACCAGTTTAGAATAATAAGTCTTCAAGAGTCTAATATAAGTCTTCAAGGAGATAGTTCTCAAATAACGGGACAAGTAGAACAACTAAAAAACGAAAAAGATGATTTAAATAAAAAGATTAATGAACTTCAAACTAAATTAAAGCAATATCAAGATGCTGCAGTTACTAAGAGTGGGGCTGATAAGCAAATGCTAAAGGAGTTAGATAATTTAAATGCATTAACGGGAAATGTTGATGTCTCAGGGCCGGGAATTATTATAACGATAACACCTAGAAACAATAACATATTCTCTTCAGATATTGATAGTATGAGAAATGTTATTACAGATGCAGCTTTAATAAATATAGTAAATGATCTGAGGTTTGCTGGAGCAGAAGCCATTTCTATAAATGAGATAAGGGTAACATCATATACAGGTATAAAGACATCAGGTGGTGTTTCAAATATATTTATAGGATCTAGTGATGTGATTTCACCTTATAAAGAAATTATAATAAAGGCTATAGGAGATAAGGATAAACTTAATTCTGGAATGGTTTTTCCAGGAGTATTAGATAATAGTAATATACCATCTTCAAGTTACACAGTTGCATCACCAAAGAAAAGTGATAATATAAAAATTTTAAAATCAAATAAAGTTTTAAATTTTCAATATGCAAAACCTGTAAGCAAATAATAGGAGTGATTATATGATAGCGTTTTTTGGTTTATTAATAGGAATTGTTATAGGCGTTTTATGGAATGTACCTATTCCAGATAAGTTTTCTCCATATATGTCTGTTGCTATATTTGCCTGTTTGGATTCAGTATTTGGGGCTTTAAGAGCAGGGCTCTTAAAGCAATTTAGACCAGATGTATTTGTTTCTGGATTCTTTGGAAATGCACTTCTTTCAGTTGCATTAGTTTATTTAGGAGATAAACTTGGAGTTCCTATTTATCTTGCGGCAGTTATAGTTTTTGGAAGTAGAATATTCAATAATTTTGCATTAATAAGAAGAACATTATTAGATAGAGGTAGAACTCATTAATGAGGTGCAGAATATGAAAAATAATGAAGCAACGGTGTTTGTGTTTATAGCTTGTATAATAATAGGAATTTTAATAACTTCAAATTTTAATTTTTCTAGAACTACTACAAGAGTTTTTCTCAATGCTAAACAATATCAAGATCAGTATAATTATAAAAATAATCTATTGAATCAAATTAATGAATTAAGAGATAAGCAGTTTGATTTGCAAAATAAAATAAGTAAATTTAGCAATAATAACAGTAATGAATCCTTAGAACAAGAATTAAATCAGGAGCTAAATAGTGCTAAAATTAGTTCTGGACAAATGGATATAACTGGTGCTGGAATTGAGATATTTATGAATGATGGCACTGATGAATTTCAAGGACGTGTTATAACTTCTAATGAGGATTTATTAAAATTAATAC
Organism: Clostridium arbusti SL206; assembly: GCF_000246895.1. Lineage (GTDB taxonomy): Bacteria > Bacillota > Clostridia > Clostridiales > Clostridiaceae > Clostridium_I > Clostridium_I arbusti. The sequence goes on from NZ_BAEV01000047.1 coordinate 7,618, forward strand.
ATAATACTGATATAAGTTATGTGGTTAATGACCTACAGTTAGCAGGTGCAGAAGCTATTTCTGTAAATGGACAGAGAATAGCAAGTACTACAGAAGTTTATTGTGAAGGGCCATTTATAAGAATTAATGGAGTAACTGTAGCATCCCCTTTTTATATAAATGCCATTGGAAATAAGGATAAATTAAAAGATTATATGATGGCAAGTACAAATTATTTGCAAAGTTTGATAGATAGAGGTATTAATGTAAATTTAGATCAAAGTAATGATGTAAAAATTAATGGGTATAATGGGGAACTTACCAATAAATATTTAAAAATAAAGAATTGATAAAAGTTATATTATAAAGAATATACAGTAATAACATTAAAAAATTTAGTTAATATGAAGGATTTTTTTATTTTATGAAGAATATTATATTTATAGCAATTAAAATTAGTTAATATAATTTATAAATATCATAAGGAGACGGTGTAAATTTGTCTATAGTAGAGAATATTTGTAAGATAAAAACACAACTACCTAAAAATGCCACTTTGATAGCTGTATCAAAAACTAGAAAAGTGGAAGAGATTAGAGAAGCATATAATGAAGGTATGAGAGACTTTGGAGAAAATAAAGTTCAAGAACTTGTAGAAAAAGTAGACTGCTTTGATTCTTCTGTGAGATGGCATCTTATAGGGCATCTTCAGACTAATAAAGTGAAATATATTGTTGGTAAAGTTCATTTAATTCATTCATTAGATAGCATAAAGCTATTAAAGGAAATTGAAAAACGCTATGGAGCCAGTAATCTAGTAGCTAAGGTATTAGTTCAAATAAATATAGGAAAAGAAGAATCAAAAACTGGAATATTTAAAGAGCAATTAAATGATATTTTGGAAGCTTGTGAAAATTGTAATAATGTAAAAGTTAAAGGTCTTATGGCAGTAATTCCCAAGGGATCAGAAGAAGAGTGTAAAAAGTATTTTAGAGAAATGAAAGATATATGGGAAAAAACAAAGAGAAAAGAGTATAAAAATATTTCTATGGATTATTTGTCTATGGGAATGACTCATGATTATAAAATTGCTCTAAATGAAGGCTCAAATATGGTGAGAATTGGCGAAGGTATATTTGGTGAAAGAGATTACAATAAGGCATAGATAAGAAATGATAAGTTAATATAGACTTAGAATACATGATTATTATTTCTTTACTTTGTCTAAAAATAGGAGGAAAATAAAATGGCTAAAATGTTTAATAAGGTGATGGGGATTTTAGGACTGGATGATGGAAGTATTGAAGACTTGGAAGAAGATGTAAATGCAAAACAAGAAGAGGAAGAGGAATTAAATGAACCAATATTAACAAATAAGAAAAGTAATAAAGTTGTAAATATCCATACAGCTTCTTCTGTAAGAGTTGTTATTTCAAGACCTAAAGACTATGATGAAGCTACTGCTATATGTGATGATTTAAAAAGTAGAAGGATTGTAGTTGTAAATGTTAGTGATTTAGAGCCTAAAACAGCTCAAAGATTACTTGACTTTATGGGTGGAGCCAGCTATGTACTTAATGGTGAATTACAAGAAGTAGAGAAAAATGTGTACATATTATCACCTTCAAATGTAGAAGTTTCTAATGAATTAACAACTGAACTTTCAGGAAAAAGCATGTTCACTTGGAATAAATAAAGATATACAAAGAGGTTAAATTGAATAAAAAAGAATTTTTAAATAGTGTTTGCAGCCAGGATAAATTAGCTTTATCAAATATATTTGATAAAATTAATCTTGCAGCTAAAATAGAAAAACCAGTATATACAAATGAATTTTATACTCCTGACATATGTAATGATATTTCTAAATTATCAGATTTATTGGGGTTACAAATTAGCATTTACGGTATTTTTGAAAATAGTGAAAGAAATATGCTGCTTTTTTCTAAAGAGAAAGTGAGTAACTTTCCAATAAATCTTATAAAGATAGAAAATAAATCAAAGTTTACTGATTTAGGTCATAGAGATTATATGGGTGCTATAATGTCATTAGGTATTAATAGAAACAAATTTGGAGATTTAATTGTAGAAAATAATTGTTGTTTTGTTGCTGTTTGTGAAGATATATCAAGTTACATAATAGATAATTTAACTTCTATTGGGAAATGCTCTTGCAGTATTTCTCAGTTAGAATTGACAGAGGACAATATACCAAGTGTAAACTTTCAAGAGTTTACTATTATTGTTTCATCACTTAGATTGGATTGTTTGATAGGTTCAGTGTGCAATATATCAAGAAGTAAGGCTGTTGATTTAATAAAGAAAGGCAGTGTACTTTTAAATTATAGCATAGCAAAAGAAAAAGATTCTTATGTCCCTTTTGGGACCACCATAACTATAAGAGGACATGGTAAATATAAAATAGCCAGTGATATTGGTGTTACTGGTAAGAATAGAATGAAAATCCGTATGAAAAAATTTGTTTGATGGAGTGATAAATATGAGATTAACTTCAATGGATATAAATAATAAAGAATTTAAAAAAGTATTAAGAGGCTATGATCAAGATGAAGTAGATGAATTCTTAGATAAAATAGCAGACAATTATGAAGAGATTTATAAAGAAAATTCTGGCTTAAAGGAAAGAATAGCTATTCTTAATGAAAAAATAGATCATTATTTGAAAATTGAGGAAACTATTCAAAACACACTTCTTTTAGCTCAAAATGCAGCTGAACAAGCTAAACAATCTGCAAAAAAAGAAGCAGAATTAGTTGTAAAAAATTCAAATGACACTGCTCAGAGAATAATTGACAAAGCAAATAGTGAAGTTCTTAGAATAAGTGATGATTATGAGACTATTAAACAAGAATTTATAAAGTTTAGAGCAAAATATAGAAATTTTATGAATACTCAATTAGATATGTTTAATGATTTAGAAATGGATTTTGAAAAAAATTACAATGTGATTAATACAAAACAACTCAAAGAGAAAGATATAGATGAATCTGAGGATAAGAGTTTATCAGTGGAACTAAAAGCTTTAGATGACAAAGAAGAGAGTTTTAATGATGACTTAAGTGAAATAAAGAGTTTTTTTGTAAAAGAATAGAAATATAATCTCACCTATAAAGTGGGATTTTTTATTGTATAATTTAGGAGGATTATTATGATTATTGGAATAATTGGAGCAATGGATGAAGAATTAGAATTACTATTAAAGGAAATAAAACTTGAAAAAAAAGAAAATAAAGCATCAATGGAATTTAATTGTGGTGAATTATATGGAAAAACTGTAGTAATAGTAAGATGTGGTATTGGTAAAGTTAATGCTGCGGTATGTACTCAAGTATTAATAGATGATTTTAATGTAGACAGTGTAATAAATGTAGGAATAGCTGGAGGAATAGGAAAGAATATTTTCCCAGGCGATATAGTTATTGCCGAAAATTTAGTTCAACATGATATGGATACATCAGCTTTTGGCGATAAAATAGGCCAAATACCTAGACTTAATACTTATGATTTTAAATGCGATAATGAATTAGTAGAATTAGCAAAAAAAGCTTGTGCTAGCTTTGAGAAAAACTTTTTTACAGGTAGAATTGTTACAGGAGATCAATTTGTAGCAGATATAGAAAAAATAAAATGGTTAAGCGAAGATTTTGGTGCTGTAGCTTGTGAAATGGAAGGTGGAAGTATAGCTCAAGTTTGCTATTTAAATGAAATTCCTTTTGTGGTTATAAGATCTATATCAGATAATGCAAACAATGGTGCACATATGGATTATGAGAAATTTACTCCTATTGCAGTGAAAAATTCTACTAATATATTAGAAAATATGATAAAAATAATGTAATAAAATATTTTTCATTTGGCAGAATAACTTGTATGAGAACTTAAAATATTATAAAATTTATATATTTATTTTTATTTTAATGTGCCCAAATACTGGAGGGAGTGGTTATTGTGCAAATGGAGAAACTTCAACATTTTAAACATAAGCTCATTAATGAAAAGAAAAAGGTAAATGATCTATTAGAATTAATGGTAAAAAATGAAACTATTAATTCTAATAGTGAAATTTCTTCTGAATTATCTTATTATGATAATCATCCATCAGATATAGCTACTGAAGTTTATGATATAGAAAAGGGAATGGCTTTTAGCGAAAATGAAAAATCTATAATTAAGAGAATTGATAGTGCATTGACTAGAGTAAAGGATGGAAGCTATGGTAAATGCAAGTGCTGTGGTAAGGATATGGATGAAAAAAGGTTGGAATTTATACCCTATGCTGAAAATTGCGTTAAATGTGAAAGTGAAATTAATAAATTAAAGCCAAGAGAAATACATGATAGACCTGTAGAGGAAGAGGTTATAGGCCATCCTTTTGGAAAAGGTTATAAGCATCATGTATATAGTTCAGAATTTGATTTAGAAGACAGTTATAGAAGTGTAGAAGTATTTAATAAGATGGAAAATATAGTAGAATTTTATGATAATGAAGATGAACAAGGATATGTAGAACCTATAGAAAAAATAAGTAATGATCAATATAGAAGTCAATTGCCATATTGATAGTATATTAGGTGTCTTCAAATAAATAATTAGTCAGTATACTAGTTTATTTATTTTTACATGAATCATGGCGGGATTTATTCCCGCCTAATTTAAGCATATATTATATATGCCTTATTAAAATAAAGGATAAGGTGGGGCGGTAATGGAAATAATTGTAATTATATTAGTAAATATAATTGATAGGTTAAGTAAAATTTGGGCATCAACAACTTTAAAAGATTATGACGATATAGTTGTTATTAAAAATATATTTAGTTTATCCTATTTAGAAAATAGAGGAGCAGCTTGGGGAATATTTCAGAATAAGACTATTTTTTTATTGATTATAACTATAATTGTAATGATAGGAATAATATATTTTCTATATAGATACAAACCTAAGAGCAGAATTATGAGGATTGGTTTAAGTCTTATAGTTGCTGGAGCTCTTGGTAATATGTATGATAGAATTACACATAAATATGTAGTTGATTTTATATATTTTCATTATAAGGATGTTTATAGTTTCCCAACTTTTAATATAGCAGATATGTCTGTAGTTATAGGAACTATACTTCTTGCGTGGTGCCTAATAAAGGATGATAATAATGGAACATTTTAAGTTTAAGGTAGAAGAATTAGAAAAAAATATGAGAATAGATGTATTTATAAGTACAAAGTTTAAGGATAAGTCAAGAAGTTACATAAAGGGAATAATAGATGAATTGGGAGTTACAGTAAATGGTAGAGATAAAAAGAGTAATTATAAATTAAAAATTGATGATGAAATTTCATTTGCTATACCTGAAAATAGGGAATTAGATGTAGAAGCAGAAAAAATAGATATCGATATACTTTATGAAGATAGTGATGTTATAGTAGTGGATAAGCAGCAAGGTATGGTAGTGCACCCTGCTCCGGGTAATTATACAGGGACTTTAGTAAATGCTTTGTTATATCACTGTAAGGATCTATCTGGAATTAACGGGATAAATAGACCTGGAATTGTACATAGGATAGATAAAGATACATCAGGTGTATTAGTAGTAGCAAAAAATGATAAATCTCATAAATTTTTAGCAGAGCAATTAAAAGAACATAGCATGAATAGAATATACTTAGCTTTAGTTGAAGGGATAATTAAAGTGGATGAAGGAACTATAGATGCTCCTCTTGGTAGACATCCAGTGGAAAGAATTAAAATTAGTATAGTTAAAAATGGTAGAGAGGCAGTTACTCATTATAAAGTTATAGAAAGATTTAAAAATAATACTCTAGTTGAATGTAAGCTAGAAACGGGAAGAACTCATCAAATAAGAGTACATATGGCCCATATAGGGCATCCTCTTGTAGGTGATCCTCTCTATGGATACAAGAAACAAAGATTTAATTTAAAGGGACAAATGCTTCATGCAAAAAAATTAGGGTTTATTCATCCAACTAGTAAAGTATATATGGAGTTTGAAAGTAGTATACCCGATTATTTTAATAGAATTATAGATATTTTAAGAAATGAATTGAAATAAAAAATATTGTATGATATGATGTTTTTGTTACAAATATATCAATAACCTTTAAATGTATCCGAGAGGTCATAAGGCTATTATTAGTATTTTATATATTTAATAATTCTAACCTTAACCCTTTTTGTGGTTAGGGTTTTTATAGTTAAGGTTCATTGATAATAGTAGGGAGATGATTATATGAAACTTAAAGCAGTATTATTAGATGAAAAAGCTATTAATAGAACATTAACTAGAATTTCTCATGAAATTATTGAAAAAAACAAAGGTACTGAAAACATGTTGCTTATAGGAATTAAGAGAAGAGGTGTTCCACTAGCGGAAAGGATTGCTAAAATTATAGAGGGCATAGAAGGCAATGCTATACCTGTATCCAGTGTAGATATTACTTTGTATAGAGATGATCTTAATTCTGATGATAATAAAACCATAATTAATACAGAGGAACTGAAATTAGACATAAAAAACAAAAAAGTTATATTGGTTGATGATGTGCTACATACAGGTAGAACTGCTAGAGCCGCTATAGATGCTATTATAGATTGTGGAAGGCCCAAAATGATTCAATTAGCAGCACTAATAGACAGAGGACATAGAGAATTGCCAATAAGAGCTGATTATGTAGGGAAGAATGTACCTACTTCAAATAGCGAGGTTATAGCTGTTAAAGTTTTTGAATTGGATGAAAAGGATTCAGTAAGTATATATGAAATATAATTGAAAAACAAACAAACAAACAATATTATGATTCTAGAAATGAGAAATTTCATATTTAATAGTATAAAGTCCTAGATGAATTATCAACATCATCTAGGACTTTTTTGTAAGATTATTTATTTGGTACAAGTTTTTTTGGCATTATATTAATAGTTTTATTTGTTAGATATATGACCATACCGGGTTTAGCACCGGAAGGTTTTTTTACATTTTTTACTTCAGTATAATCTACAGCCACATTATTTGAATGCTTGGCTTTGCTATAATAGGCTGCAAGACCAGCTGCTTCTTCCAAAGTTTTATCAGGCACGGGACCAAGCTTTTTAACAATCACATGAGAACCAGGTATATTTTTGGTGTGCATCCAAATATCTCTTTTATCTGCAAATTTCAGTGTGAGATAATCATTTTGAAAATTGTTTTTTCCTACATAAATATCTATGCCATCACTTGATGTAAAGTGATAGGGTTTTGATGTTTTTGAAGACTTTTTCTTATTTTTATTATTGAATTTTATATAGCCAGTTTCAATAAGCTCTTTCTTTATTTCTTCAATTTCATTATAATCTTCACAGTTTTTAATGTTAGTAAATACAGACTGAAGGTATTCCATTTCTTTAGAGTTCGCTTCTAATTGTATTTTTGCCATTTTTTCTGTGGTTTTAAGTTTATTATATTTTTTAAAATATTTTTGAATATTTTCAGAAGGTGTTTTGTTTTCATTTAATGTTATAGTTATATTTTCAAGATTTTCACTATAATAGTTTTGCAAGGTTACATTTTTTTCACCTTTTTTTATGGAATATATGTTGGATGTAAGTAGTTCACCATATAATCTATATTTATCTTTAGTTTCACATTCCAATAGCTTTTGACTTAATATTTGATCTTTTTTTAAACATCTATCTAAATTAGTGTTAACTATTCTTTGAAGATCTACGCTATGATTATTTAATCTATCAGCTCTATCTTTTTCAAAATAAAAATTCTCTAATAATTCTGAAGAAGAATTATATTCTATTTTATCCATAGTACTCAAATTAGTTAGATCAATACAGGAGAAATCTTTTATAATGCCATTTTCAGAATAAGCATTATAGGAGAATTTATAATTTTTTATATCGTTAAATAAATTCGCAATATATTCATAAATATCATTAGAATTAATATTATCCATTTTTATGTTTTTACTCAATCTAAAGAAAACTTCTTTTGAAAGTGGTTTACTTACACCTGTAAATATTTTAGAAAACATCTTTTCATCAATATCTATGGCATTACTAGTCAAATAATTTGTAAAGTCAGACTTATTGAAATCAAAGGGGTTAAGTCTTTCACTTTTAGGAGGATATACATATTTAATTCCTGGATAAAGGGATCTGAATCTATTTATTTCAGGTGTAATATGTTTTATACTATCCATAATGATATTATCTCTTTGTCTTATTAAGGTTATATTACTATGTCTACCCATTATTTCTACTACTAGAGAATAGATACTGTTGAATCCTAAATCATCAACACTTTCAAAGTCAAAGATTATTATTCTGTCTGTTGAAACTTGTCTTATATCCACTATTCTTCCATTTAATAGGTATTTTCTAAGTACCATACAAAACATGGGCGGTGTAAGCGGATTTGTTTTATTGTTTTTAGTAATATGTATTTTAGGGTAACTGGAACTTGCACTTATTAAAAGTCTGTAATTTTTATTGTCAACTCCTCTTATTAGAAAGTTTAATTCATCCTTTTCTGGCTGATTTATTTTGCTAATTCTGCTGCCAATGAATTTATCTTTAAGTTCACATAAAATACTATATATATATATTCCATCTAATGCCATTAAAATCATTCCTTTCGTTATTAGGCATAGTAAATAAATTTATTAATTTTAAATAAATTATTGCTAAAATAGTATACAGTAAGTATAAAATTTATTATTATTATCTATGGAAATAAAATTTACTATAATTTTAAGATTAGTTTAATCAATCTTAACTTTTTTAGTATAGCATTTATATTAGTCATATTCAAATAAATAACAAGACAATAGGTAGTTCTAGTTGTATCATATATTATAGAACATTAAGTCATATTCAAATAAATAACTAGTCAGTATGCTAGTGTATTTTTAATCCTACTACGTCAACGGAACCCTCAGATAGCTCACTATCCTCAGAACCCGTTTCCTTGTAGAATTAAAAATATCCGTCGCATCTTCGACTTACTATTTATTTTCATATGCCTAACATAAAACTATCATTAGAAACTGTGTTCATTATTGATACAAATTGAGGCTTCATTTTTGATTTGTCCGATGACTACCATCCGTAATACTCCTATGGCACTCTGTGAAAGCGGTAGGTAATGGATGCTACGTCCATGGATAACGATTTTTAAGTTTCATATGTACTAGTTAAAATAAATTTATGGAGAGTGAATATTATGAATTTTGTAAAGATGCAAGGTGCCGGAAATGATTTTGTTGTTCTAGAGGACAAGGACAATAAATTTTTAAATAAAGAAAGTGAAATTGCAAGGATAATCTGTGATAGACATTTTGGAATTGGTGCGGATGGTATATTGCTAATTAGAGATAGTGATGAGGCGGATGTGGAAATGGTCATAATAAATTCAGATGGTTCTTATGCTGCTATGTGTGGTAATGGAATAAGATGCTTTGCAAAATATGTTTATGATGAAGGTATTTTAAAATCAAATAAGATTAGTATAAAGACTGGTGATGGTATAAAAATAGCTGAAATTAACGGAGAAAATGGTATTGCAAAAAGTGTAAGAATTAATATGGGTCTTCCAAGTTTTAAACCAAGTGAAATTCCTGCAAGGGTAAAAGAAGAAATACTAAATTACAACATTAATGTTAATGATAAAAATTATAAATTGAATTCAATGCTTATGGGAGTACCTCATACGGTGGTGGTTGGAACTTTAGATGATTTCGATGTGCGTGAAGGAAGCTATATAGAAAAATACAAAGAAATTTTTCCAGAGGGGACTAATGTTAATTTTTGTGAAGTAGTTGATAAAAGTAATGTAAAGGTTAAAACCTGGGAAAGAGGAGCAGGAGCAACACTTGCATGTGGTACTGGATGTTGTGCTTCTGTGGTAGCTTGTAATAGATTAGGGCTTATCAATAAGAAAGCTAAGGTCTCAGTACCAGGAGGCGTGGTAGAAATAGAAATATGCGATGATGCAGTATATATGACAGGTGGTGCAGCAATTACCTTTAGAGGAGTAACTGATCTTATATGAAATATTTAAAGAAACATTTTCTGCTTTTGTTCATTATAATTTTTATGTGTGAACTAACTTCCTGTGGTAGTGAAAATAAAAAGGATACTAATAGTGATAAATCAGTTCCTATAAATTTTAGTAATATAATGGTATTATCGAAAGAAGGTAATGGAGAAAGAATTTATAGTATAAAGAATACAGATCTTAAGGCCGTGAAAACTTTAAATAATGTTTCAAATATTAATTACAATAAAAATAGTAATATAATAGCATATACTAATATAATTTCACAGGGAACTGATCTTACAAAAAATTATATTAGTATTGCTAATAATGAGAATAAAAATAATATCAATAGTGAATTCTCCTATATGGATTCAAGATTATCACCTAGTGGTAAACGTATTGCACTTAGAAGTTTTTCAAAGGATTCACTTTTTTCTGCTGAAGGGTTAAGCGTTTATAATACTAATACGGGAAAAAAGATTGACTTTGATAAAAAAGTTATAGTATCTGGAGATTTGTATAGATGGGATTCAAAAGATGATTTATTATATTACGGAGTTGAAGATGGACAGAAGAATTATGGTAAAATTTTTAGTTATGATTTTAAAAATTCTACAAGAAAAATAGTGTTTGATGAATTCAAAGGTTACTGTACTTTTTTTGCTGTAATTGATAATGATAATATTATTTATATTGAAAATGATTCAGGTATAAATAATATATATTATTATGACACTAAAAATAATAAGACTTTTTTAATAGGCAATACCATAAGTAGTATTAATGATTATGTGTTTGATAGTAAAAATAAAATATTATATTTTATTGGAACAGAAAATAGTGATCAAGACAATTCACTTTATAAATTAACTATTGATGACAGAAATATAAAGAGATTAACTTATGACTTTCCTAAGATAGTAGATAAAACTGGAGGAATGGCCATAGATGATTCTGGAAAAGTATATTTTTGTGGTCTACAACCTGAAGACAGTGGGAATAATATATACATGTATATAAGAGAAAATAATTCAGTTAATCTAGTAACAAATAAAGCAGGAACATATCATATAATTCAGGATTCAAAATAAGAACTAGCAAGAAGAACTTAATGAGTTTTTCTTGCTAAATTTAATTTTTTGTTATAATGAATAAAATACGTAACTTAAAGGGATTTTATTTGCATTCCATGATAAAATTAAGAAAAATACTTAAAGACGAGGAGAAGCAAATAGAAATGTTTTTAATGATTGATAATTATGATTCTTTTGTGTATAACTTGGTAAGATATCTAGAAAATTTAAATGAACATACAGAAGTATACAGAAATGATAAAATTACTATAGAAGATATAATAAAGATAAATCCAACGGGAATAATAATATCTCCTGGACCTAAAGCACCTAAGGATTCTGGTATATGTATAGATATAATAAGAAAATTTAGTGGTAAGATACCTATTTTAGGAATATGCCTAGGGCATCAAACTATAGCCTATGCTTTTGGTGCCAAAATAAATAGAGGAGAAAGACCAGTTCATGGCAAGGTTTGCGAAATAAATCATAACGGTAAGGGTGTTTTTAAGGATATAAAAAATCCAGTTAAAGTTACAAGATATCATTCGCTTGTAGTAAGTAAAGAGGAATTGCCTGATTGCCTAAATATAACTGCACAAACTAAGGATGGAGTTATAATGGGAATTAGACATAAAGATTTTCTAGTAGAGGGAGTTCAATTTCATCCTGAAGCAGAGCTTACCGAGTGTGGTTATAAAATGCTTGAAAATTTTCTGGATGAAGCTAAGGCATGTGAAAATAAATAACAAGTCAAAGATGCGACGTATATTTTGAATTATACAAGGAAACAGGTTCTGATGATAGTGGTGCTATCAGAGGGTTCTGCTGACGCAGTAGAATTGAAAATAGGCTAGCATACTGACTAGTTATTTATTTGAATGTGCCTTAGGTGTTTAAAAAATAGGTAAGGGAGGTAACGCTAAAAGGCGTAACAGTAATGATGAAATTCTTGATAAAAGAAATAAAAACTAATTTAGATGCTTTTGATATATATTCATTGTTTAAAGAAGATAAAACAGTTATTTTTTTAGATAGTGGTACTGATTATAATGATTTAGGAAGATATTCTTTTATTGGTATAAATAGCTTTAATACCTTTAAATATGAAAATAAAAAATGTTTTATAGATGAGAAGGTTATAGAAAATGGAAACCCTTTTGAATTTATAAAGAAATTGATAGATAGTTATAGAATAGAAAATAATACTGGTCTTCCATATATAGGAGGTGCTATGGGATACTTCTCTTATGATTTAGGAAGAACAATAGAAGAAATTCCTGAAATAGCAGAAAAGCAGTTACAAATACCAGATTGTTACTTATATTTTTATGATAATGCCATAATAAGAGATAATTTAGAGAAGAGAACTTATATTACAGCCTTAGGGATATTAAAAGAAGCAAAAGATAGTATTAGTGAATTGAAAGAAAAAATATATGCAGGTAAGAAAATTATATATTCAGAGTTAAAAGAAAGAAATAGGGAATTTATATCTAATTTTACAAGGGAAGAGTACTTAAGCTCAATAGAAAAAGTTAGAAATTATATAAAAGATGGAGACATATATATTGCTAATTTGACTCAAAATTTCTCTTGTGAAACTAGTACAGAACCCTATGAAGTCTATAAGGCTTTAAGACATAAAAATCCAGCTCCCTTTGCAGCTTTTTTGAATGTGGAAGACTTTAGTATAGTATCTTCTTCACCAGAAAGATTTCTCAAGATTAAAGATAAATTTGTTGAGACAAGACCTATTAAAGGCACAAGGCCTAGAGGTGAAAATCTTAGTGAAGACTTGAAAAATGCCAAAGAGCTTATTAAAAGTGAAAAGGATAAATCAGAATTACTCATGATTGTTGATCTTGAGAGAAATGATTTAAGTAAAGTATGTAGAGCGGATTCAGTAGAAGTTACGGAGTTATTTAAATTAGAGGAATACAGTACAGTTTTTCATTTAGTATCCACTGTGGTAGGTATATTAAAAGATGAATTTACTGTAGTAGACTGCTTGAAAGCTTGTTTTCCAGGTGGATCCATTACAGGAGCACCTAAAATAAGAGCTATGGAGATTATTGAAGAGTTAGAGCCTACAAAAAGAAATATATATACTGGATGTATTGGGTATTTAGGATTTGATGGTGGTGCAGATTTAAATATAGCTATAAGAACTATAGTAATGAAAGATAAAAAAGCTTATTTTGGTGTAGGTGGAGGAATCACCTGGGAATCTATAAAAGAAGATGAATATGAAGAAACCCTAGATAAGGCAAAAGCACTTATGCGTTGTTTAAAACAGAGTTGATGAACAAATACTTGACTATAATTGGAGGAATTGTATGATTATAAATGATAATTTAAGTGAAGATGAAAAGATAGTAGTTGATAGGGGCTTTTTCTTTGGGAAAGGTCTTTTTGAAACTATGTTAGTGAAAAACAATAATATACTATTTTTAAAAGAACATATGGAACGAATAAATGAAGGCTTGAAGATTATAGGAATAGATAAAAAAATAGGGTCAAAAGAAGTAATAGATTCCTTAAAAAAATTAAGCTTTACAGATGGAGTTCTGAAACTGGTAGTTAGTGAAAAAAATACTGTTTTTACCTGTAGAAAAAATAATTACACAGAAGATATGTATAATAAGGGCTTTAAATTAAAAATAAGTGAACTTAAAAGAAATAAATATTCTACAATTACCTATTTAAAATCTTTAAATTACCTTGATAATATATTGGAACATGATAGATGCAAAAGAGAAGGCTATGATGAAGTTTTATTTTTAAATACGGACAATGAAATTACAGAGGGAAGTGTATCTAATATATTTTTTATAAAAAATAATATTATATATACAACTAGAGTAGAATGTGGTTTGTTAAATGGGACTATAAGAAAATACATATTAAAAAAATATAATGTTATAGAAGGCAGTTTTAGAATGGAACAATTGATGGAAGCTGATGAGATTTTTGTAACTAATAGTATTATGGGAATTATGCCAGTTTCTAAAATAGAGGACAAAGTCTTTAAAGAAAAAGATATGGTATATAGTATTATAAATGATTACAGAGAATATGTTAGTAGTAGTTAATGTTAGGAATCGTAAATAATTAGTCAGTATATACTAGTCTATTTTACATAAAGAAATGGGTAGTAATTATATTTAGGCATGTTCAAATAAATAACTAGTCAGTATACTAGTCTATTTTGAATCATACTATGTTAACAGAATCCTCTGATAGCACCACTATCATTAGGACCTGTTTCCTTGTAAGATTCAAAATATACGTCGTATCTTTGAATTGTTATTTATTTTCATATGCCTTATTGTTATTTGGACACATTTTTTATAGATAGAATGCTTTTTATCCATATATGAATATTTAAATCAATAATTTAAGTTTCAATAAAATTATAATAAGATACTATGAGTATAAATTTTGTTAATTTAAAAAGTTTGTACACATAGTTTTTATTTTACATGAAAATTTTAATTTTAGGTGATTAGAAATATAAATAGTGGTAAATACTAGAAGAAAATGAAGAGTTTAAGGAGATGATAATTATAGAAAAAAGAACTAATAAAGCAATGAAAAATTATAATACTATAGATAGTTTTATGGATTTAGATAATTATAAAATATCAACAGATCTTATGAAAATTGTAAATAAATCTATAGCTTACAAGCACTGCATTTTCCCCTACAAAGAAAATGAAAGGGAACTGTTTGTAGCAATGAATAATCCTTTGGATTCAGTTGCATTAAATGATTTAAGATTTATTTCTCAAAAAAATATTATCCCCTCTAAAGCAAGCAAAAGACAAATACTTTCCTATATAAAATTATTTTATGAAATAAAGGATAGTAAAAAGGCTATAGAAGAAATAGAAGAAAATGCTGAAAAGAAAGTATTGAATGAAAATAATAACCATGATAAAGAGATAAAAGATTCTCCTTCTGTAAGATTAATAGATTCAATTATTAATCAAGCCATTGGTAAAAAAGCCAGTGATATACACATTGAGCCCTTTAATGACCATTTGAATGTAAGAATAAGAGTAGATGGTGTATTGCAAAAGCACATGAAACTTCCTAAGAGTACTTACAAAAGTATATGTATAAGAATAAAAATAATGTCTAAAATGAATATAACTTTAAGAATGATCCCTCAAGATGGAAAAATAGATTATGTGATAAATGACATAGGATATGACTTCAGAGTATCCTCAATTCCAACAATACATGGAGAGAAATTTGTTATAAGAGTTCTCTATAAAACTACAAAAAATATTTCCCTAGATGAATTGACCTATAGTAATGCTAGTATTATAAGAAACATTATATCAAGGCCTAATGGCATAATTCTATTGTGCGGACCTACAGGAAGTGGCAAATCTAGTACTGTTTATTCTATTTTAAAGGAGTTAAATACAACAGAAAAAAATATAGTAACTATTGAAGATCCTGTTGAGTTTACAATTGACAATATAAATCAAATAAATGTAAATAAAAAGGCAGGTTTAACTTTCCCTGTAGGGCTTAGAAGTCTGCTTCGTCAGGATCCGGATATAATATCTATAGGAGAAATACGTGATGAAGAAACTGCTAAAGTTGCAGTTAGAGCAGCTATAACAGGACATTTAGTTATAAGCACATTGCATACAAATGATGCTCCAAGCACTGTTCTAAGACTTATGGATATGGGAATTAAGCATTATCTATTAGCAGATGCATTAGTGGCAGTTATTGCTCAGAGACTGGTTAGAAAGATATGTCCTTATTGCAAAGAAAAATATATTCCAAGCAGTGCAGAAAAGAAATTGTGCGGTTTAAAAGAAGAGTATTTATATAAAGGTAAGGGTTGTTCAAAATGTAATGATACAGGTTATATTGGAAGAATGGCTATATTTGAAATAATGAAAGTAGATGATACAATCAAGAATTTTATATATGAGGAAAAGAGTACAGAAGACTTAAGAGCATGCAGTATAAAGAATGGAATGATGACCTTAAGAGAAAATTCTTTAGAACTAATTAAAAAAGGTATCACCACTGTAGATGAATATAAAAATATAGTATATACCAATGAGGATTGTTCAAATGCAGTTATTTAAATATAGAGCTATAAATAATACAGGTAAAAGTGTTAAAGGATTGGATTATTATAAAAATGAAGATGATTTATCTTTCCAATTAAGAGAAAAAGGATATTATGTGATTCAATATAAAACTATGAAGAAATCCATATATTCAAAGTATTTTTCACGAATAAATCTTAAAGACATCTCTGTTTTTTCAAGACAATTATCATCAATGTTGTCATCAGGTTTTAACATATCAGAAGCATTAAATATTTTCCAAGAAGAGTCTTATAGCAGATCTCTTAAAAAAAATATAAAATTCTTAAAGGAAGGTTTAGAAAAGGGAAACAGTTTTTATGACAGTATATTAAAATATAAAGATAATTATCCAAGCTTTTATATAGAGATGATAAATTTAGGTGAGCAGACGGGAAGTTTGGATACCATATTAAATAACATGTCTAAATACTATCTTAAGGAATTTAAAATTAAGAGAAGCTTTAAATCTGCAATGGTATACCCAATAATATTATTAGTTACATCTGTATCCATATTTTTTTATCTTGAAATAAGTATAATACCTATGTTTCAAGATACTTTTAAAAGCCTTGGGCAGGATCTTCCTATATATTCAATGATTTTGATGAATTTTAGTAAATTTCTAAGCGAAAACATGGCAGTACTTTTATTTGTATTAGTTACTTTAATTTTCTTAGTATATAAATTTATTAAGCTTCAAAAAGTAAAATTATTAATTGATAAGGCTAAAGTATCAATGCCTTTAATAGGAAAGTTTTATAAAAAAATACTAGGTTCTAGATTTACAAGGTGCTTTGGAATTTTACAGATGAGTGGAATAAATTTAATTAATTCTATGGAGATAATGGGCAAGGTTGTAGATAATACTTATGCAAAACAACAGCTAAGAGGTGTACTAGTTGATATAAAGAAGGGTAATAGCATCTCAGAAACTATAGATAAATTAGAGCTATTTCCTAAATTTACTGTTTCCATGATAGCTTTGGGTGAGCAGACAGGTAATTTAGAAAATATGATGACACTAGCAGCGGATATTTATGATGATGACATAGATGATATATTAAAAAAGATTATAAGTAGTATAGAACCTGCTATGATAATAATTTTATCATTTATAGTAGGTACTGTGGTTACATCAGTAATGGTACCTATGTTAAAAATAATGCAGTCAGTGTAGGTGATGTGAAATGAATAAAAAAAGAGGATTTACACTTATTGAAGTAATTGTAGTAATTTCTATTATAGCTATACTTGGTGGAGTTTTAATTCCAAAGTATGCTACATATATAAAAAAGGCAAATTCGGCCAAGGCTGAGCAAATTTCAAGAATGATTTTTGTATCAGCTATGAGAGCATATATGGACAATAATGTATTCACAAAAGAAGAAGTAAATACTGCAATAAATGAAGACATGAATATAAATGATCTAAATATAAATGTTAAAGATCCATATTTAGATGGGAATAGCATATCCACAGATTTTATTACTGGTGATTCTAAATATACAGTAGAAGTAAAAGGCAATAATAGCACCTTTACCTTAAAGAAAAATTGATAATTTAGAGATTGAGAGAAAGAGATTAAAATTATGCAGAGAAAAAAATTAGTGTTTAATGGGTTTACTTTAATTGAAGTTCTAGTGGTTATGACAATTATATCTATAGTTACAAGTATCACTCTCATTGAAGTTAAAAATTATAAAACTTTAAAAAATGAAATAGAAGTGAAAAACTTTAACAGTGAGATGATTTCTCTTATTAATGTTGTTAGAGGACAATGTATACTAAGAGAATCTTTTGCTCAGATTTTATTTGAGAAGGGAAAAAATGAAGTGATAACTTATGAGGGGAAATCCATAAGAAACAGATTAAAATTACCTTTAGGTTTTGAAATAAAAGAGAATAATGTTACTAATGGGAATAATTTAATTTATTTTGATAGTAGGGGGATGATAAACACTCCCTGCAGCTTAAAGTATTCAGACAGGAATGGGAAAAAACATGTTATTACAATAGGGGTTGGTACTGCTTATGCAGAAATTAAAGAGTAAGAAGTTAGGGTTTACAATTATTGAAGTAATGTGTGCTATTTCCATATTTACATTGCTATTTATGACTTCTATTGCAATAAGAATTAATACCATTAATATGAAAACCTATAACAATTTAACTGAGAAATATACAGAATATATAAATAATATTAGAAATGAAATATTGTCGAATACATCCAATGAAGACATTACTTCAATGATAAATTTGAAAGAAGTTTATATAGATAAAGATAATATAAACAATGAATCAATTAAAAACAGTAAAATAACGGAAATTTATACAACTATACCGCCTATACAAAAGCCATATATGAAAATTTTATTCTATGATGGAGATTTAATTGAAGTCAATTTAAGTATGTATGTGGATGTATTGCAAAAAGAGGAAGTCATAAATTGCAAATTTTATAGGGGGAAATAGCTGTGAAAAAGGGATTTACATTAATAGAGCTTGTAGTTGCTATGGCCATTACTTCAATGATCATATCTTTTCAATGTGTTATATTTGTAAAATATTTAAAAGCTTACAGTAAAGATACTAAAGTAATTACAAATAAAGCTTATTGTAATCAAAGTATAATTATAATTGAAAGTTTAATTTATAATGGTATGAAAGAAGTTAATGTAGAAAACAATGATATAAAAATTATTTCCGGCAACAATGAAAATAAAAAAATACGTTTTGTAAAAAATACTAAAAAAATTGTTGTGGATTATTATGACGTATATGGAAGTATTAAGGCATCTAATGTAGTAGGTACAAATATAAGTAATATGAAAGCAATGAAAAAAGATAATGTATTGTATTTATCCATAATGAATAAAGAAGGAGAAACAATTAGTAGATGTTTTGGGGTGAAAAAAGAATATTAAAAAAGGGATTTGTAATGATTTATACCTTGATTTTAGGATTAATTATTCTTCTTGTTAGCAGCTACATATTTATGCTAGAAGCTAGTAAAAAAGTCTATATATTAGATTATAAAAAGAATGTTACGGAAAAAATATATAGTAGAGAGACAACAAATTATTTATTGTCTCAGATGAATAGTTATATTCTTAGCAACACTAATAATGTAAATAAGTCAGAACTTTATAAATTATTTTCATCAAGTCCTGATAAGAATAAGATTGGAAATAATGATTATTTTATTTACTATAGCATATATGAAGATACCTTTATTATAAGTCAGTCCTATAGAGGAAACCGAATTAAAAGGGATACATATAATTATAATTTTATTGATGGAAAAATAAATTATATGTATTTTTCTTCTAAGTATCAATGAATTTTGTTTAATGGGAGGTTTGTATTCTCATTAAGTTTTAGATGAATTACCAAGTTCATAGTAATTGGGTAAATAAAAAAATTGTAGTTTAAGGATAGTTTTCAAGAGAGATATAATAATTTTTATGAAGAGGAGTGTTTAGCTTAATGTTCTTATATAAAAATAATATTTTTATAATGAATGGAAAATCTATTGTAAAGCTTAGCTACAATAGAAGACCATTTGCAAAAACAATCGATATTACTCATGAAAAAAGTTTAGGTGCAAGATATAGAAATAGAGAATTTAAAAATGATTCAATTATTATTATAGAAGGTGAAGAAATTTATATCAAATACATTACAGTGCCAAGGGTAAAGAAAAATGAACTGGAGAAAATAGTAAAAAATGAACTCGGATTTTATTATAGAACTGATGAAGATATAATATTTTCCTATTCCATTTTAAAAAAGAATAAAATTAATATGGATTTAGCTGTATTTTATATAAATGGAAATAGTTTAAATAATGTAGACTTAAAAAATATAAATAATATAAAGTATATATATCTTATCCAATTTTGTTATGCAAAATATGTAAAGAATATAAGTAGTTTAAATAAGTATATTATTACATTTATTTATAAACAAAATCTATACTTTATATTTTGCGAGAATGGATTAATAAAATATAACTATATATTTAGAAATTTTCAGGAAGGCAATGTTGAATTTGAAAATTGTCTAAATTATTTTATTGATTTGAATAAAGATATAGCAGATAATTTAGAGATGATTTATGCTTTGGGATTTGCAAAAGAAACTATAAAGGATATTAATACTTCTTATTGTGTTAAAAATTTAGGAAACATAGAACAAAACAAGTTATTTAAAACAGTGATATAGGAGAAAATAAAATTATGGAGCATAATTTCTTACCTTATTGGTATAAAGAGAAAAAAATTAAAAAGAAAATTCGTGTAATTAATAGGGTTATAGTTGTTCTAATAATTATTAGTTTGTTTTCAATTTATAGACTTAATAATATATATAATAGAATAAATAGCATAGAAGATTCCATTAGCAGTATTAATAATAGAAAGGTTACCAACAATTCAGATGATTTTAGAAATAAAAATATGACATCCATAGAAAATCTTAAAAATTTTTATGAATATATAAGTAAGAAGTGCAAATTTGAAAATATAGCAGTAGAAAACAGAAGTATAAATGCCAGTATAATA
>NZ_BAEV01000046.1 GCF_000246895.1 Clostridium arbusti SL206
ACGACATCTTCAATCAAATATAAGTCCTAACTTGA
This sequence comes from Clostridium arbusti SL206, assembly GCF_000246895.1. Lineage (GTDB taxonomy): Bacteria > Bacillota > Clostridia > Clostridiales > Clostridiaceae > Clostridium_I > Clostridium_I arbusti. The sequence goes on from NZ_BAEV01000046.1 coordinate 36, forward strand.
TATTTTCTTTCAGTTGTCTTATTCTTATTCTCTGTTTAATTTTCAAAGATCAATTCGTCATCATTCGACGACTTTTATAGTTTACCATCATCAATATAATTTGTCAACACTTTTTTGTTGTAAATTTTATTGATAATTTGTCGTGTTTTTCAACAACGTCTATTATCATATCATTATGTTTTAATATTGTCAATATCTTTTTCACTTAATATCAAAACTTTAATTTGTTAATAAATACCGTGTTAAACGACAAAAACTATTTTACCAAAATAAATAATTCTTGCCTCTAAATTTATATCATTATAACATGATTAACTATGTTTTACTTCATATTTTATTGTTTTCCTCTATGTATAATATACTGATACACCAGGATAATTGTATCGTATAGTTTTACTTAATTTCACATTTACTTTACTGAAATACTTCTATATCTATATTCTTTTTTATGCTTAAATATATAAATTAATGTAAAATCAATAATTTATAAAGTTAAATATAATATAAATAAAAGCTATTCTTTATACTTAACTTTATAAATGTAACTACAAATTATATTTATTGCAAAGAAATTCACTGGCTTCAGTATCATATTCACTCTTCATATACTTTTCTAATGTTTCATGCATTTCTGCATAAAAACTCTTTTCCTTACTTACAAGATGTTTTTCTAATAATCCTTTAACAGGACCTTCTTCAAAAATAACCTTCCATTCATTTTCATTTAAAAAGTTTCTGTATCTATTATATTCACCTTTTTCAACCCGTTGAGGGTATTCACCATCATAAAATACTATAATTTCTCCATGCACTATAAGAATTTTTTCAACTCTGCAGGATATAGGTGTACTCAAAGTACTAGATGCTATTATAACTAACAATTCTTTAGCATCCTTTACAAGCTTTATACACTGAACTTTTCCCTTTCCCACATAATTTTGAACCCATTTACCATTCTTTATTATTTCTTCGATTTTATTATCTAAATCCATAGTACCACTCCTAAACAAAATATATAAACTTAATATCCCACTATCTAAAAAATATATTCAAAAAATAATAAATGGACTATCTTAAATACATAATTATTTATTTGAGATAGTCCATTTCATCTTTTCCAATAATATATATGTGCATTATAGTGATTTTAAATACAGCTTTACAATTTAGCACATATTTATCACCGATATTTTGCATAAAGTATTAACTTTGATACAACTACTTTAGATAGAAATCTATGTTATATAGATATTACTTTAGAGAAAACCAATATTAAAAATATAATTGAAAATACAATTCTATAAATAGCAAATATTCTCATAGACCTTTTCTTTAAGAAATTCATAAATTTCTCTACTACTAACAGGGCAACTATAAAAGATACTAAAAATCCAATGGCTATTTCAATAACTTGCATTCCTGTTAATGAAGAAAGATTTCCTAAAAGAGAATATCCTGTTGCAATAATCATAGTAGGGATAGCTAAAAAGAATGAAAATTCAGCAGCCGCAACTGTAGATAGACCTACTATCCACCCACCCATAATAGTTGCAGCAGATCTTGAAAATCCAGGCCAAACTACAGAAAGACACTGAAAACAACCAATTATGAATGCCTGTTTTACAGTTACATCTGCTATATCATTAGTTTTATTATTTTTTCTAAACTTATTTTCTATAATTATCATTAATATACCACCAACTAGTAACGCGAGTGCTACTGGGAATACATTCATTAAGTGTTTATCCACATAATGGTGTAAAAGTACTCCAATTAATCCAGATGGAATAAATGCAACTATTAAATTTCTCCAAAGTTTAGAACCAAAACTTTGGAAAGTTGGATCTATAACCGTCTTAAGAGATTTTAAAAGTTTGTCCCAAAACAATACTACTACAGCAAGTATTGCTCCTAATTGTATTACAATATCAAATAAATTGCTAAACTCTCCCTTAAAATTAAGAAGATCATTGAACATTATTAAATGTCCAGTAGAAGAAATAGGTAAAAATTCTGTTATACCTTCTACAATTCCAAGTATAATTACCTTTATAATCAGTAAAAAATCAGCTGACATTTTAATTAATCACTCCATTTCAAATTTAATTGTTCTTATTAACTTAACCAATCCATATGCTAGTTTACTTGAACCTTGACTTGTTATTTCTTTTCATATATATTATTAAAGTTCTACTTTACTAATTATTTCCTGCTCTACTTTCTTCACATCTGGCACATAAGATTTTAAAAGCTTTAGTTCTCCTTTAATTTCATATTTACCTAAATACGCTGGAATTAATATACTATCACCATATTTTATCTTTTCTTCTCCACCATCAAAGCATATAATTCCATTTCCTTCAACACAGGTAAATATATAAAATCTTTCCCTATCACTTTCTTCTTGAAGATTCTTCTTAATTTCATACATTTCTAAAGAAAATTTATCACAAAGTGAGTAGAAAATCTTGTTATAATTTTCATTTTCTATTTTTAACCCTTTGCTTTGCTGTCCTTTAAGATCAAAATCCACAACATCCAGTGCCTTCTGAATATGCAGTTCCCTTCCCCTGTTATAATCATAAACTCTATATGTAGTATCACTATTTTGTTGTATTTCAGCTATAATTACGCCTTCACCTATAGCATGAATTAGTCCACTTTTAACAAAATATACTTCACCCTTTTTAACTGGTATCTTATTAAGATACTCATCGAAATTGCCTGTATTTATTGCTTGTTCAAATTGTTCTTTAGTACACTCTTTAGTTCCAACTACTAAATTTGCACCTTCAAAAGCCTCAACTACATACCAAATCTCTGTTTTCCCAGGTTCTCCTTCAACTCTTTTTCCATAATCATCATTTGGATGAACTTGTACAGATAGTTTATCTTTAGCATTAATTAATTTAACTAAAAGTGGAAATTTGTCCGAGTTTATTTTATCACCTAATACTCTTTTACCTTCTAGCTTAATTAATTTATCTAATCTTAAATTTTTATACTTACCATTTGCTACTATGCTCATACCATGATCGTGACAAGCTACATCCCAGCTTTCACCTATATTTCCATCAGGTAGATTATCTCTTAATTTTTCTAAATCCCTACCCCCCCAAATTTTTTCATAGTATAAATTCTGAAATTTTAACGGATACATAAATTCCTCCTTATACATTTTATATTCACATATACAGACTATAGAAATAGTAAGAATCCCATGGGATTTTTATTTTCTAAAATCATGTACATTATTTATATATTAACTCCAAACACTTATTTTTTCAATCTATTAAAATTTGTTCTTCTTTTCCTACCATAATATTTGTAAACATAAATTAATTGTGATACTATAAGCAATGGAATTTAATCATTACATGATGGTATTTATAAGGAGGAATAATGAACACAAAATCAAAAGAATATCTAATGCTAGTCGGCGGCACTTTTTTTTATTCAGTATATGTAGCTTTACTTCTTAATCCGGCAAAAATAGGTACAGGTGGTATACTTGGAATTTCATTATCACTTCATAACCTTTTCAACTTTAAAATAGGTATTACAACGGTTATACTAAATATTCCATTATTTCTTTTTGGATTTAAGCTCTTAGGAAAGAAATTTGCTATTAAAAGTGGTTTAATTGTTCTTATATCTTCTTTACTCATAGACTATATAGGCGCTACTTTCCACCATTTTTATATTATACCTGTTAGTGATAAACTCACAGCTTCTATCTTCTGTGGAGTTGTATCAGGAATAGGTATGGCAATGCTCTTTATGGGTGGCGGTTCTACTGGTGGACTTGACATATCTGCCAAAATAGTGAAAAATCATATGAAAAGCTTACACTTATCTCACGTTTTACTTGTTCAGGATATTTGTGTTTATATATTTGTAGGAATAGTAATGGGACCTCAATCTGTATTATATGCCCTTATAATGAGCTTTATAAGATCAAAAACTATTGATGCAATGCAAGAAGGTATTTCCTCCTCAAGACAATGTATAATAATATGTAATAATACTGAAGAAATTATTCATGAGGTAAATGAAAAGTTAGATAGAAGTGTAACTGTATTAAAAGCAGTTGGAGGGTATTCTCACAATACTAAAAACTTTTTATATGTTGTAGTTCAAAAAACTCAACTTAACACATTAATAGTAATTGTGAAGAATATTGAGCCAACAGCTTTTGTAACAGTTTCACCAGTTAACGATATTCTCGGTAATTATAAACAAAAAAGTCTTTCTGTTTAATAAAAAACGCTTTAGGTACTGTTTATTAATCAAGTTTTCTGCAATAATTATAACTATACTCTACATTTCACTTTAGGGGGTGTTCAAAATTAAGATTAATTCATTTTTTAGTATTTTAATTTCAAAAACAATTATTATACTTTCTAAAAAATTATTTAAAGGTGGTACAAATTTTCCTGGTAAGGTAGCTTTGAAACTTGATAAAAATATACTTAAAGTGGTAGCTAAAAATTATAAAGTTATACTTGTAACAGGTACAAATGGAAAAACCACCACCACCAGCATGATCTATGACATGATTAAAGAAAGTAATAAAAAGGTTATTACTAATAATACAGGTGCTAACCTTAAACCAGGTATAATTTCTTGCTTTATAGATCACTTTAGTTTTTTTAATTCTCAGTCTGACACTTATGCAGTTATAGAAGTAGATGAAGCAAATGTAAAACTTATAACTGAACATTTAATTCCTGAAATTATAATAATAACAAATCTATTTAGAGATCAACTTGATAGATACGGTGAAGTCTACACTACTCTAAATAAGATAATGGATGGTATAAAGAAGGTACCAAATTCTACTCTAGTACTTAATGGTGATGAATCCCTATTAGGAGATTTAAATATTCCAAATAAAATAGCCTACTATGGATTTAATTGTTCTACAAACGAAAGCAAAACTGTTGATATAAATGCAGATGCCAAGTTTTGTAAAAGGTGTAAAAATGCCTATTCCTATGAATTCATAACTTATAATCATTTAGGTAAATTTTATTGTGACAAATGTGGATACAAAAGACCAGAACTTACTTATCATGTTGATGAAATAAAGGAGCTTTCAACTTCAGGTTCTCTTGTATCTATAAATGGATTTGAATACTATATAAATCAACCTGGCATTTATAATATATACAATGGGATATGTGCACTTTCCACTGCAAAGCTGCTTAGAATTGAAAATTCTATTATATTTAATTCCCTTAAAAATATTAAAAGCAGCTTTGGAAGACAAGAGGCTATAAACATTAATGGTAAAGAGTTAAAAATTATATTAGTTAAAAATCCAGCTGGATATGATCAAGCTCTTAATACAGTTTCTTTAGATAATAGAGATATGAATATATGTATGCTCTTAAACGACAATTATGCTGATGGACGTGATGTATCCTGGATTTGGGATGTAAACTTTGAAATTCTAAGTCAATTAAACATTAAAAAGACCATAGTTGGTGGTATAAGACTATACGATATAGCTGTTCGTTTAAAAATAGCTGGCATCGATCACAATAAATTTGTAATCGGAGAAAATTATGAAGATATATTAAAAGATATAGAACAGTGCGAAGGCAATATTGTATATGTATTAGCTACCTACACTGCAATGATTGATTTTAGAAAATTTTTACATAGTAAAGATCTTATTAAAAAACTTTGGTAATATTCTTATTAAAATTTAATTGGTGGTGGAACGTATGGAACTGAATATTTGTCATTTATATCCTGATCTTTTAAACGTTTATGGAGATATAGGAAATATATTAATTTTAAAATATAGAGCCAACCAAAGAGACATAAAAGTAAACATATTTAATGTATCGTTAAATGATGATTTTAATGGTGAAAATTACGATATAGTATTCTTTGGTGGTGGTCAAGATTATGAGCAATCCATAGTATCTAATGATTTAATCGAAACTAAAAAAGCTGGAATTTCAGAGTACATAAACAGCGGTAAAGTATTTTTATCCATATGCGGTGGATACCAACTCCTTGGAAAATACTACACTACGCCCTCTGGTGAAAAACTAGAAGGTCTTGGCATATTAGATATCTATACTGATGGCGGAGACACTAGATTTATAGGCAATACAGTTATAAAGAATGAGGATACTGGTGAAATATATGTAGGATTTGAAAATCATTCTGGCAGAACCTATATAAATGGATTAAAACCTTTAGGAAAAGTTATTAAAGGTTATGGTAATAATGGTTCTGATGGCTTTGAAGGCTGTATATATAAAAATACCTATGGTACTTATTTTCACGGTTCACTACTATCTAAGAACCCAGAACTTGCAGATAGGCTGCTAAAAACCGCTCTTGAGTTAAAATACGGCGAAGTAGTAAATCTAGAACCCATTAATAGTGATCTAGAATTAGAGGCAAAGAAATTTATTATAAAAAGGGAAACAAGCAATATGAAAAATTCTTAAAATTTATTATAAAAATATTAGCAATAATATTTCATTGCTAAAAAAATAATGGGACTTAACCTAAGAATTGTTTTTAATTCTGGTTTAAGTCCCATTATTTTAATTTTAAAAATCCATCTTATCTATTAGCATTGATTAATTTACCTTTTCAATAACTATATTATCACCTTTTCCATCTACCTTCACAGTAGTTCCTTCATATATTTCCCCTGCGATAATTTTTCTTGCTATATCTGTTTCTAGAGTATTTTCAATATATCTCTTTAATGGTCTAGCTCCATAAACAGGATCATAACCTTCTCTTGCCATAAGTTTTTCAGCCTCTTCTGTAATAACAAGCTTAATATTTTTCTCATTGAGTCTCTTTCTTATATCATCAATGAATATATCTATAATCTTTGTTATTTCACTAGTTGATAGTGGTTTAAACATTATTATATCATCTAATCTGTTGAGAAATTCTGGTTTGAATCTAGACTTCATCTCATCCATTACATATTTCTTTACATTTTCATCAATACCATTTTCCTTTGTATTAGATAAAAGATGACTACTTCCAATGTTTGATGTCATTATTATAATACAATTTTTAAAGTCCACTGTTTTTCCTTTATTGTCTGTAAGTCTTCCATCATCTAAAATCTGTAAGAATATATTAAATACATCATCGTGTGCTTTTTCTATTTCATCAAATAGAATTACACTGTATGGTTTTCTTCTTACTGCTTCTGTTAGCTGGCCACCTTCTTCATACCCAACATATCCTGGAGGTGCTCCAATAAGTCTTGATACAGAATATTTTTCCATATACTCTGACATATCTATTCTTATAATATTTTCTTCTGTATCAAACAATGTTCTTGCAAGAGTTTTTGCAAGTTCTGTTTTACCTACACCGGTTGGTCCAAGAAATATGAATGAACCTATAGGCTTCTTTATATCTTTTAGCCCAGCTCTTGCTCTTATTACTGCATTGGCTACAGCTCTTACTGCCTCATCTTGACCTATAACTCTCTTTTTCAATTCATCTTCAAGCCTTAATAATTTCTTTCTTTCCCCTTCTACAAGCCTTGAAACTGGTATTCCTGTCCATTTAGATACAATTTCTGATATTTCTTCTTCAGTAACTTCTTCTTTTAAAATTGCATTTTCAGTTTTACCTTTAATTAGTGCTTCTTTTTCACTTATTTCTTTTTCAAGATTAGGCACTGTACCATATTTAAGTTCAGCTGCCTTATTTAAATCATATTCTCTTTCCGCTTTTTCTATTTGACCTCTGACTTCATCAAGTTTAGTTTTTAATTCTTTAACTTCTGTTATCTGTGATTTCTCATTTTCATATTTTGAGGTCATCTCTTTATCTTTTTCTTTAAGATTGCTTAATTCTTCTTCTAAAACTTTAAGCCTTTCCTTAGTTGCCTCATCTTTTTCTTTAGATAATGCCTCTTTTTCAATTTCCATTTGGAATATCTTTCTCTTAAGCATATCCATTTCTGTAGGCATACTATCAATTTCTGTTCTTATCATTGCACCAGCTTCATCTACTAAGTCAATTGCCTTATCAGGTAAAAATCTATCAGTTATATATCTATCTGAAAGCTTTGCCGCTGCTATGATGGCAGAATCATGTATTGTTACACCATGATGTATTTCAAACCTTTCCTTGAGTCCTCTAAGGATAGAAATTGAGTCCTCTACAGTAGGTTCTGATACAATAACTGGCTGAAATCTTCTTTCTAAAGCCTTATCTTTTTCTATATATTTTCTGTATTCATCAAAAGTAGTAGCACCAATACAATGAAGTTCTCCTCTAGCAAGTAATGGCTTTATCAAATTACCTGCATCCATTGCTCCCTCTGTCTTTCCAGCCCCTACAATTGTGTGTATTTCATCTATAAATAATATTATTTTTCCTTCACTATTTTGTACTTCCTTTAATACAGCCTTAAGTCTTTCTTCAAATTCACCTCTATATTTCGCACCAGCAATAAGAGATCCCATGTCTAAAGAAAAGATAATTCTATTCTTCAATCCATCCGGAATATCTCCTCTTATTATTCTTTCTGCTAATCCTTCAACTATAGCGGTTTTTCCAACACCAGGTTCTCCAATTAATACTGGATTATTCTTTGTTCTTCTAGAAAGTATTCTTACAACTCTTCTTATTTCTTCATCTCTACCTATAACAGGATCCAATTTATGCTTTTTAGCCTCTTCAACTAAATTTCTTCCATATTTAGAAAGAGCATCGTAGGTACCCTCTGGATCTTCTGTTTCAACTCTTTGATTTCCTCTAATTTGCGCTAAAGTCTGTAAAAATTCTTTTTTCTGTATATTGTGTCTCTTAAGTATAGTAACCACAATATCATTTTTATCTAAATCCATAAGTGCAATCATAACGTGTTCTGAACTTATATACGAATCCTTAAAATCTTTTGATATGCCCTCTGCCTTTATAAATATTTCTTCAAATCTTCTAGTTGCATAAACAGAAGAATTTTGTGCTGCTTCTCCTAGAACTTTAGGCATCCTATCCAATTCATTTTCAATATCCTTTTTTAGATTTTCAATATCTACTCCCATTTTACTAAAAATATTTGGAATAAGTCCATCTTCTTGAGAAACTAAAGCCATAAAAAGGTGAATAGAATCAATAGTTTGGTGATTAAATTTTACAGCTACAAGTTGCGAATCATTTATAGCCTCCTTAACTTTTGTGGTTAACCTTTCTACATTCATAGTTTTCATCTCCTTAGTAAAAATTTTAAATTAACTTATTACCTTTTACATAATATATTATACTACTTTTAGAAATAAATTTCTTGAATTTATCTAATAGTTAATTACTCCAATATTATAGTCATTGGCATATTACTATATAGCACTTCTAAACTTCATTGCGCAAAAAACCTCCTGAAAATTTAAAGAATTCTATTAATAAAAGGCTACCTTAGCAAAAGATAGCCTTCTATTACAAATATATATCTATAAGTTTTATAAAATTTTTAAAATTATATTCAAATCTTTTTATTTAAGTTTATAGCTAAACTTAAATATTTTAATGATTCCGTTGTATTTCCCATCTCAAAATATAAATTGCCCATTTCCATGTATCTCTCATAAATCTGATTTTTACTTCCTATTTTTATGAGAATATCTAATGATAAATTCATATACATTTCACTCAACTGTATATTTTTCTCCCTATACATTATCAATGACTTATAATAATATGATCTTTCAATAAATACATTTTCATGTAAATCTATTGAACAATTTAATGCTTTATCAGATAATTCCTTTGCTTGTGATATTTTATCCATTTTAATTAAAGTATTAATTACCTTAAGAATAAAGTCCACGAAATTTCTCTTTATATCCTCAGGATATAGTGAAATTGATTTATTTATATATTCATAAGCTTTATCTCTAATATCTGTGTCTAACATTGCACATCCATATCGGTAAATGAATTTAGCTTTCAGTGTTAAATTATCTTTACATAATTCAAAGGACTTCTTTTCAAAGTTTTGAAATTCTCTATTTTCCATTTTAATACAAAGTATTCCTAGCAAATTATAAATCCTAGCTTTATATTCACCATCATCAATAAACTCTATTATCTCCAAAAGTTCTATAACTATTTCATAAGCTCTATCATAATTCTTCATCATAAACTGACAGTTAGCTTCTTGGTAAATAGCATTACTAAGCATATCATAATCTTTAGATTTATTATCAATTAAAGCTTTTCTTACGTTATTATAGTAACTTGCAGCCTGAAAATATTCATTTTCTTTATAAAAATATCGTCCTATATCCATGTAGTATATTAATTTATTCTTTTCATTACAAGACTTTCTACAAAAATTATAATATCTAGCTGTATTAACTTGACAAGAATTAGTATGTTTAATATCTAAATAATAATTAAAAAGTTTGTGCATAAATTCAAAGGCCAGATCATAATACTCATATTCTTCTGCATACTCAAGATTATATTTTAAAAATCTACCTTTGTCTTTATTAGATTTACTATTAAAATTTTTTAAATTATCTTTTAATTGATCTCTTATATCTTTTTTTACATATTCAATGTCAATTTCCAATTTAGAGGATACCAATTCTAATATGAAATCATCAGGTTGTATTTTCCCATTTTCTATACAGCTCATTTTAGAAACTGATATTTTATCACCGCATACATCCTTCAAGGTATAACCTTTATATACTCTGCATCGTTTAATTTTTTCTCCAATGGATAGTATTTCCATGTTACACACCCTATCTTTACTTATACATATTTTATAATTCCAAGTTTTCTAAATACCTCTACTCCATTATTTAAATATGCAGCAGCCTTTTTATCTCTTCCATTATCTATATAGAACTTTCCTATTATAATAGAAATCTCTCCAATTTCATTTATTAAATTCATATTTTCTGCATATTGTAATGCCATAAGTAATGTTTCTTCTGCTTCTTTTATATTTCTATCCAAAATATCAACCCTATGCTTTAATAAATAATATTTTATTATATTATTGTCTTTTTGCATATCAATATTATCCATAATTTCATCTAAGGTTTTTTTTGAATTAGTTATGTCCTTTAATTTTATATAATTTTCACATATGTTTATCAATGTTTCAATGATAGCATTTTTATTATTTGCTCTTATCTTTTTAGCTCTATTGAGGTGAACAAAAGATTCCTCTATGTTTTCAAATTCATAAAATAATCGTCCTAATTCATTTTCAATGTCACCTACATATTCATTTTCATCATTTTCCCTAAATACCTTAAGTGATTTTTCAGAATATTTTATAGCATTGTTAAGATCTGCTTTCTTAATATATTCTTTTGAAAGCAACATAAGTGTTTTTGCATACTCTTTTTTATTATTTATTTCTTCAAATTTTTGTTTAGCAAGATAACTATAATTTATAGATTTATCCATATCATCCAATCTAAAATATATAAGCGCTATAAAATAATAAATTTGTCCTAATAAAAAGTCATCTCCTATATTATTTTCCTGAAAAACCTTTTCCGCCTGCTGAAAATAACTACATGAAGAATGATAAGCTTTTAAATCTAATGTTATTTTTCCTAATTTTAAATATGTCTTAACTACTTCATCTTGATGATTTAGCTTTATAAATATAGCATTTGAGGCCAAAAAATACTGCTGAGCTAGTCCCATTTCCTTTTTAGCCATACTTATTATTGCTCTTAGATATAAATTTCTTGCCTTTCTATAATCTAAATTATATTTTTCTCCATAATACATTGCTTTTTGAAGAAATTGTTCTGCTATTTGAAATTCATAATTTAAAATATGAGCCTCTGCAATATTTTCATAATAAATACAGATTTTTTCTGCTTGCGTTTCTTCAGATTCCATTAAATATTCTACAGATGTATTTAATGTTATTGCTAAATACTCCAATAAGTCCATACTTGGATTTGACTTTCCAGATTCAACCAAACTTATTTGACCAGGAGTAATTCTATCGCCTGCTAAATCCCTTAATGTCATATTAAGATCTCTTCTTCTTCTTTTAATCTTCTCACCTAGAGACAATATCTCCATATTTTATCTTCCTTTGCTTATACATATATTTACTGATTTTAAACACATTAAAATTTTACCATTAATTATATTATATTATATCATAATTACTTTAATACTTACAAAATAAATCATGATATGTGCTTTAAATATATAAAATTATTGATATTTAGCAATTAAATGATATTTATCATTTTATTAAGTCATACATATACTAGCAATAAAAATCAAAAAAATAATCGGAGTATAAAACTCCGATTTAGTATTAATCTATCCAATGCCTTACATTGTCAAAAATATCTTCTGCTGCATTACTAAGTCTACTTCTTGACCTTCTTATCTTCTTTTTAGTACTTCTATTTAAGTCTGGAGCAATAAGCATTCCTGCTGCGGCTCCAATTAATGCACCTGTTGTTATTCCCTTTATAAATTTTCCACGCATATTATACACTCCTTTATTGAATAACATTAATTAATACTTTAACCTTATGTTATGCAATTTTTAAAATATTACTCAATAAAAGATATATTTTTTTAATTATGAATTAAATTTATCCAATAAATAAGTAATTAAATTTATTTTTTCTTGATCATCTAAATGAACTATAAAATTTTCAGTTTCCTCTTTATTTATTTTATATTTATATATAATATTCTTGAATTTCAACATCTTAATTTTTTCTTTTTTCTTTTTAGTTCCATTACTTACAATCTTTATATTTTCCTTACTGTTAGGAGCTAATCTTAATATTTCTTCTCTTATATCTTCTGACTTTACTTCTAAACTATTATTGAGAAGCCACTTCTCTACAACCTTATCTGATTTAATATTTACTTTTTCTTTGCATTTTTCATCTACTAGTTCATTGTATAAATCGCCGGTATGACTGTCTACCTTTACGAATATTATTTCAATGCCATCTCTCATAAGTTCATTCATTTTGTTATAATACCTTATAGATGATTCTTCTCTTCTCTCCCAAAATCCTGTAGCATGATGGCAAATACCAGCATAATCATGGAATATAACTACTCTCTTATCTCCTATTTTCAAGGCATACTCTACAGCCCTTATAGAAGCTTCCAGTTCTCCAGCTATTTGTCTTATATTCTTTTGACTACTATCTTCTGAAGCTCCACTTTCAATATATTCAACAACATTATTTCTAACTGCCACTAATCCGTAGGCATATTTCTCTGTATCCTTATTATAACTTCCATCTACATAAACATGTAAACAATCCATAGGATAAGAATCTATTCCTTTTTTTAAAAGCTTGCTTCCATCATTTAAATACCCTTTAGCAGAATCCATATCTTCAAAGCTCTTATATACGGCGCCCTTAACACCCTTAACGTATTTAAGACACTCTGCCCAGGTATTAACTATTTTATTTTCAATCTTTCTATTAGTTGCAAAATCATAACCTTCTTTTACGGCATAAACCTTTTTCCCCATAATATGTATCTCCTAACTCTATTTCATTTCACACCAATATCAAGTTTTATACATTACTTCAATAACTCTCTTGGAATGTGACAATATCCATTTGGATTCTTATTTAGATATTTTTGATGATATTCTTCTGCATCATAAAAATTTTTTAAAGATAAAACTTCAGTAACTATAATATTATCATATTTTCTCTGTTCACTTTCAATTGATTTTAATATTGTTTCATAATCATCATCTTCAATATAGTAAATTCCCGTACGATATTGATTTCCAACATCATTTCCTTGCCTATCCTTTATTGTTGGATCTACAATCACCCAATATGACTCTAATAATTTTTCTAATGATATAATCTTTTCATCATATTCTATATAACATGCTTCTGCATGCCCTGTATGATTATTGCAAACTTCTTCATAAGTAGGATTCTCTTTATTTCCATTTGCGTACCCAACCTTAGTAGAAATAACCCCTTTAATATTATTAAAATAAGCTTCTACTCCCCAGAAACATCCTCCTGCCAATACAATTTTCTTCATTCATATTACCTCCTAAATAATTTTATACTTGAGCACCAATATTTAATTACTCTAAACACATATTCATTTATTATCTATTATAAATATTCTATTGTAAATTATCCCAATCATCAATAAGTTATAAACAAAATTATAAAATCTATAGTTTTCTTACTTTTTCCCTTATCTAGGAACACACCTCTGTTATCTTCAACCTTTTTAGAATATTAATCATATATAAATTTATCTAAATATAATACTTTAATTCAAATAAGTCATATGAAAATAATGTGGTATTCAATTATAAATTAATAAAATCAACTTATAACTAAATACCACATTATATAAAATAACACTCATATTATCAAAGCTTATTTACTTAGGCACATTCAAATAAATAACTAGTCAGTATACTAGCCTATTTTGAATTCTACTGCGTCAGCAGAACCCTCTGATAGCACCACTATCATCAGGACCTGTTTCCTTGTATAATTCAAAATAGACGTCGCATCTTTGACTTGTTATTTATTTTCACATGCCTTATACTCATTTATAAAATACCATTGAGTATAAAGTATACACTTAAAAATTATCTTTTCTTATTCTATTGTAATAATCTATTATGTGCCTTTCATATTCCTCTCCCATAATAGAAGATTTCAATAAAAAATCCGCAGTGGATCTACTCATCGCCACCGGAATATCGTATAACACAGAGATCCTAAGAAGAGCTTTTACATCTGGATCATGAGGTTGAGATGTAAGCGGATCCCAGAAGAAAAGCATAAAGTCTACATCCCCATTAACTATACTTGCTCCAATCTGCTGATCTCCTCCCATTGGACCACTTTTAAAACCTTTTACATCTAAGCCAGTTCTTTCGGAAATAAGCTTTGCAGTAGTACCTGTTCCACATAAAATATGTTTACATAAAATATCTTTGTTATCATCTGCCCAGCTTATTAAATCCTCTTTTCTATTATCATGAGCAACTAATGCAATCTTTTTTTCTTTAGCTAATTTATTTATACTCATCCTAATCCCCCTAAAATATGTAATGAAAATAATTTTATATTATCAAAATTATATCATACATTAAATTTTCAAATCAATAACTCCCATAAGTTTATTTTAAAGAGAACAGCGAATATCTCTAATTATTTTCAACAACTACGGCTACACCATTGGGAATCACTACAACTTCAGCATCTTTTCCCTTTATATTATATGCCATTTCTAGTGCCTCATCAAAGTTAAAAGCATGTTTCATGTGCATATTTTTAATCATATTTGGATCACACATATCTGTAACCATAATTACAGTATAATTATTTAAAATTCTTGCTAGAATTTGAATCTCCCATTGATCTGGTATAGTTTTATTTCTAGGTACCTTTAATATTCTTTCAAGAAGTTCTTTTAGTCCTTTAGCATTTGCAAAATTATCATAAAAAGATTGTCCACCATGTCCGTCATTACAGGCTGCTATCATAATAATTACTCCACCTTTTCTACAGGTAGCTTCAGCAGCGGTCATTCCCTTTACAGCTTGGTATATATTTTGATCTAGTGGATATCCTCCGTTACTTGAAACTACTATATCACCTTCTATGCTTTTAACACTAGAAAGGCTCATAAGAAATTTACATCCTTCTTCATGTGCCAGCTTACTATCACCAGCAAAAGCATTTATAATATTCTTATCTTCATCTATAACTACATTTAATATAAATGCAAGCCTTGCCTTTTTCGCAGCATAAAGCATATCTTTGTGTATGGGATTATATTTGATAACACCAGTTCTAGCATGATCATTATTAATAAACTCTGAGCAATGATTTGCCATTATAGTTGTTGCTGATGCTATACCTGGCAAAATACTTTTTCTTCCCCCTGAAAATCCAGCAAAAAAATGTGGTTCTATAAATCCTTCCGCTATTAATAGCTCTGTCTCTACTGCCAATTTGTTTAGTAAAAGCTTACCACCAGATGGCAATACTCCAACATCTGTAAGCCTATTTTCATCTGTAGAAACATGATTTATAATTTTTTCATTATCTACTATATCCTTGCCAAATTTATTTATCATTTCTTCTCTTGTTGTTGGCCTATGAAACCCTGTAGCTATAAGTATTTTTATATCTATATTAGGATTTATCTTTCTTATCCTGTCAAGTAGAATAGGCATAGTAACTTTGCTTGGCACAGGTCTTGTATGATCACTAGTTATAATAATCATATTGTTTTTTCCTCTTACTAATTCCTCCAAAGATTTGCTTCCTATGCAATTATCAAGTGCTCTATTCACAATATCCTCTTGTGAACTATCAGCCTTATAATTATTTGCTTTAGAATTTAGTATTCCCTTTAAATTTTTATCTTTGATATTTATCTTTAAAGATTTTGTTGAGTATGGTATATCAATCATAGTCATAATAATTCCCCCTTATTAAACGATTACACCCACAGTAAAATTATACCACAAATAATAAAAGTTGAACCAATTTTATGAAATTATTGATTCAACTTTATTATTTTTTTAATATTTTCTTCTCTCTCAATAACATCAGTAAAGTTTTTTGCCCATAATTTTTTACCTGTAAGTTCATAAATTATTTTTATAAACTCTAAAAAATTACAATTTCCAGCTCTTTCTCCCATACCTGTAATAGTACAATCTGCAAATTTTGCTCCTGCTTCCATTGCAGCCAGGGAATTAGCTATTGCCATTCCAAAATCATTATGGGTATGAATTTCAATATCCACAGGTACTGCCTCTCTTATTTTCTTTATATGATTATAAAGTTTTTTGGGTTCCATAATTCCTACAGTATCTGCATATCTTACTCTTTTAACACCTAAATCAAAAACAATTTTACATAATTCAATTAGAAAATTTATATCTGCCCTAGAAGAATCTTCTAAACCAACAGTTACTTCACATCCTTTATCTTTAGCATAACTAACTGATCTTTTTAAATGCTCCATAACCCAAACTCTATCCTTTTCTAATTTTGATTTTATCTGTAAATCAGATACGGGTGAGGATATATGAATTATATCTACTCCACATTCTATAGAAGTATCAATATCTTTAGTACTCATTCTATTCCAAGCTGCTATTTTACTATCCAGTCCCAAAGCTGCTATTTTTTCTACACTTATTTTTTCATCTCCACCCATAGCAGGTATTCCAGCTTCTATTTGATATACTCCCATTTCACTAATAAGCCTGGCTATTTTCACCTTATCATCTATACTTAAAGCTACACCAGCCTTTTGTTCTCCATCTCTTAGTGTGGTATCTACTATATTGATATTCATTTACTATCACCTTCAACAACTCTATTAATACTATTATACATTTCAATTATTTCATTGTCTAAAACATTTCTTTTCATCTCGATACTTTTTTCCCTTATACAATCTAAAAATTTATCCATATCTATATAATTATAATTTAAGTGAAGCTCCTTAAATTTCACCATTAAAGCTTTCTTACCTGAATGTTTACCAATATACAACTTTCTATGTGCCCCTATATCTTCTGGATTAAATGGTTCATAGTTTCTTGGATTCTTAGCTATTCCATCTGCATGTATACCAGATTCATATTTAAAAATATCCTCTCCAAGTATTGGTTTCATGCAATATACTTGTTTTTTAGTTATTCTTTCATATGTTCTAGTGAGCTCATTCATCAATTTTAAATTTCCGAATACTTTAGCTTCTTTCATTACTTTAAGTGCTAGAATCACCTCTTCCATAGCTGCATATCTATTACTATTAAATGCTGTGGTAATCATATCGGCCCCTTCTGTACATGCATTTATACTTATAGCTGTAGCCATATAGTAAGTATTACTTGCACAAAAATCTACTAGAACAGAGAAATTTGTTTTCACATCTTTTATCAATTTATCAAATCCATAGAAATTAATTTTATTTACATTATTTATCCTTAAACAAATTATATTATACATATCAAATATTTTATTGTCTCTATCCATGTATAAGTTATCTAAATCATTAATATCTATTTCTAATACTATATTGTGTCCTTTTAGGTTGTCCTTAAATTGCATATTAATTTCTAATGCTTCTCTATATTCTAAAACTATATATTTAAAATCATATTTATTTAAATATTGTAAATCTTCATTAGCCTTAATTCTGTATATATACTTTAAACTTAATGGTAATTTTTTTATTGTATTTATAGTGGTTCTATCAATTTCAAATAAATCTACCCCTATTTTAGCTAATAGCTCTAAAAAATATGCGGCATAATTATTATCAATATTTCCAAGTTCTTTTACTAATTCTGGCATAGTCCTGTCTATAATACTTTTTTCACTTCCATTAACTATAATAGCCATACATAAACACCCTCTTACTAATCATCTTCCTTAATACTAAGCCTAACTACTAATAACAATATAAAAGTCATAATATATAAAATTGTTGCAAAAGCTGTAGCCATTTTAATATCATTTTGCATATACGTATATATCTGAAGAGGTATAGTTCTTGTTTCATCCATAATATTTCCTGCAAACATCAGAGTAGCACCGAACTCTCCTAGTGACCTTATCCAAGCTAATATGAGTCCAGATAATACCGCTTTTTTAAGCATAGGAAGCATAACTCTTATAATGGTTTCAATTTTACCTGCTCCTAGTACATAGCTTATTTCAAAAAGTTCAATTGGTATTGCCTTTATAGAATCTCTAAGAACTCTTACATAAAGAGCTGAAGATACAAAGAATTGTGCAATTACTACTGCTGTAGATGTGAATATAATATTTATCCCGTGGCCTGATAAAAAGTTACCAACCACACCATTTTTACCAAAAGTTAATAATAATGCAATACCAGCTACTGCTGGTGGTAGGACTATTGGTATTTCTACAAATATATCCATTATCTTTGACAATGTCTTATTCTTAATTCCATCTATACAAAAAGCCGTTGGTGTACCAATAAAAAAAGTAAATATAAGTGCTATCAAAGATGTAACAAAACTTAAGAGTACAGTTTTCATATTCTCTGTACTCCTTAATGTATCAAATATATAGGATACTCCTGAATACTTCATCATTGAAATTACTGGAAATACTAACATTAATAAATATATAACAGTTAAGATAAGAAAAAGAGGAGCTAATATCTTTTCAAGAAAATAAAACTTAGTTCTTCCATCCCCTTCAACATAAACTTTTTTTGACTTGCGGGATAAGTTTCCTTTATTCTCCATTATGAATATTACCTCCTCTTGCTATTCTATTTATCTACTGAAAATCCATATTTCTGTAATATACTCTTTCCTTTACCAGTAGTAACATAATCAATGAACTGTTGAGCTGCTTCTTTATTTTTTGATTCACTGATTACAGCTATAGGATAGTCTACTTGTAACTTTGAAAACTCCTTATCTGGTATTACTTCCAATTCCTTTTGATTAGTTGCATCTGTCTTATAAACAACACCTGCATCTGCATCTCCAAGTTTCACCTTACTTACAACATCTTTTACATTTAATTCTTCACTCTTTATGTTTTTTATTATCTTGTCGTAAGTAGCTTGGTCTATAGTATTATCAGCTTTAGCAGCATCTAATGCTTTATGAAAATAATTTCCAGCTGGTAGAGATTTATCTCCCACCACAAGTTTAACTCCATCATTTCCTAAATCCTTAAGAGAAGTTATAGATACCTTACTTGACTTATTTTTAGCTATAACTAACTGATTCTTTGCAAAAATAATATCTTTATCAACTTTTTTTGCATCTGTTAAAGTTTTCATGTTTTTTGTATCTGCTGATGCAAATACATCTACATCAGCTCCTTGATTAATGGAAGCAACTAGCTGCTGACTACCGGCAAAATTAAATTTTACCTCTATGTTTTTGTCCTTTTTAATTTGTTCACCTATTTCCTTATAGCTTTCAGTTAAACTAGCTGCTGCAAATACAGTAATCTTTTTAGCTGGTTCCTTATTTTCAGCCACTTTATTTTGAGACGCATTGTTTTGGGAAGTACTTTTTCCACAAGCTACACTAAACATTGCTACTAGCAAAATACCAATGATTAATATTGTAAACTTGTAACCTTTAAACAGTGACTTTTTCATCCTTAATCTCTTCTCCTTCTTGTGCTGACATTTCTTCTGCCGCACGTTTAATTCCTTTATCAATTGAATCATACATTTGAATAAGCTTAATTCCCTTTTCTTCCAAAGTTTTTACTGGTTCGATTCCTGCTCTCAATACAAGAACAGCATCACAATCATTAATAGTTTTTACTATTTTTGAAATTTTATTCTCAGAATCTTCACAGTCACTAGATCCTGTGCAATATTGATCTACATCTCTACTTTCTAAGAACTTTATATTTCCCCCTTCATAAGAATAAATTTGAAATTCCTTAGCATGACCAAAATGTTGGTCTATATCTACACCTGATTTAGATGCTATGGCAAATTTATATTTTGTCATTTCAATAGCCTCTTCTGTCTTAGCCTTTTCCTCGTTCTTGCTGCCACATCCTGAATTGCAACCACTTCCACAGCCTACATCTTTAAAATCAGCTGATTGATCATTGCCAAGCATTCCTATTGCATCTGCTCTACACTGTTTACAATGATACATTTGCTTAAGATCTATTGAACATTCTTTTCTCATATCATTTAATTCTTTTGTAGTAGTTAGTGGTCTATCTGCAAAAGCACTTTCCTTTACAGGTATAAGCTGCATTATATTTGTCATAACAGCACCACATTCTTTAGCTCTTTTAACTACTTCTGGAATATGCTTATCATTTATTCCTTTAATCATTACAATATTTACCTTACAGACAATTCCCTTAGAACATAAATATTCAAGTCCTGAAAGCTGATTATGCATAAGTATATCTGCTGCTTCTTCACCAGTATATCTCTTACCAATATAATTAACTTCCTTATATATTTGTGCACCTATTTTTTTATCTACCGAGTTCATTGTTACTGTAATATGGGATACCCCAAGTTCTATTAATTGATTTGCGAAAAATGGTAACATTAATCCGTTTGTTGAAAGACAGAAAGTTATATTTGGATCTTCTTTCTTTATTAGTTCAATGGATTTCTTAACAACATCAAAATTAGCTAAAGCATCTCCAGGACCTGCAATTCCTAAAACAGTCAAATTCTTAAACTTAGCCTTAACCGCTTTAAATTTTTCTAAAGCTTGCTCTGGACTAAGAATTTCGCTAGTAACTCCTGGTCTACTTTCATTAACACAATCATATTTTCTACTACAGTAATTGCAACTTATATTACATTTAGGTGCTACAGGTATATGCATTCTTGCGAATTTGTGAGCATTATCCCCATAACACGGATGAGTACATGATTTTTCTTCATTTGTAAGTGACATTGTAACTACTTCATTATCTTTTTCCATATTTTTTTCCGTATTTAATTTACTTACTGTATCCATAGTATCTTCCCCTTCTTTTTTAGGAATGAAAAATTTGTCATAGGAATTCTTCCTAAAGTTATTTTCCTTATCTTCTAGAATAGTATTGGCAATACAATCTATAAAAAATGCTGATCCATTATATCCTGTAAATATTTGTCTTTGTGCTCCTACTCTGTCGTGAACAGGGAATCCTATTCTAACTATTTTTACAGCAAGTCTACCTGCCATTCTTCTTCCGTCTGAATTTCCAATCATAACATTTATATTAAAATCTTTCGCATAAGATTCTATAGTCTCAAAATCAGTATCATCTAAAATAACAGCTTTCTCTTCTTGCTTCGCAAGTTCTTTTTCTAATTTATGTTTTAACTCTTTATTTTTTGATCCTGTTGCAATAAGCTTTACTAATACTCCATTTTCTGCACAAGTTTTAGTTATAGCTAGTACAAGTTCTGGTTCTCCATATATGATAGCTCTAGCTTCACCGTTATATTTGTGGCTATCTATCATAGCATCTAGGTATCTTCCTCTTTCTAATTTAAACTTATCTGGCATATGTTTGCCAGTTATTTTCGATATTATTGACATAAATTCATCAGTATTCCTAAGCCCAATAGGAATATTACATTTATAAAGCGGTACTCCAAACTCTTCTTTTAAATACAGTCCAGGTGAATAATCCTCTGGTACTGTCATGCCCATTTCTATTGTTGCTGCGGCACTTCCCATTTTTTCAATATCTTCTATTTTTGTTCCACCCTTAGGTAGTCTTGTATATTCTTCATTATGAGATGAATCTAAGGTATTAGATACATCTGGTAAAATAGTATATTCTACTCCAAAAGTTTCAAGAATACTTTTTATATTTCTAACATCTCCAGGATTTATATTTGCACAAATAATGTTTATTTTCTTATTCTTAACACTAGTTTCAGGTTTTTTACAAACTTGTTCAACAATACTTCTTAATGCCCTAAAATAACCTTCCGCCTGTGTTCCACCATATCCCGGAGTTGACGTCGTTATTATTCTTACATTTTTATAAGCTTCATTTCCCTTTTCTTCTTCATTGAATTCATATATAATCCTCTTTATATCCTCACCTATAGTTTCAGCAAGACAAGTTGTCATTACACCTATAGTTTTTGGATTATACATCTTAATCATATTTTTTAAGCCTGCTTTTAAATTATCAGTTCCACCATATACAGTACCATTTTCTGTTAGCGAAGATGAAGCTATATCAATAGGCTCATTGTAATGAGTTGCCATATGCCTTCTAATATATGTGCTACAACCTTGAGAGCCGTGTAAAATTGTCATATTTCCTTCTATTCCCTTAAAGGCCATAACTCCACCCATTGGCATACACATTTTACACGGATTAATATTTAAATTCACAAAATTCCGACTATTCAATATAATCACCTCCACTTATATTTTAAACATAATCCCATACAGGACTGTTTATTGTTGATTCAATTTCTTTAGCAAAATTCAAAGATCCTACATAACCACTTAACGCATGTTTTCTTTCGTGATTATGATCACAGAATGCTATTCCTAGTTTATATGCTAAAGGTCTTTCTTTTACTCCACCAACTAATATATCAGCACCTTGTTCTAAGATGAATTTCTCTAATTCATATGGATTAGCATCATCTAATATTACAGTACCTTCATTAGTAATACTCTTTATAATATCATAATCGTCCTTTTTACCAGTTTGAGTTCCTACCATTACAGTTTCCATACCTAAATTTCTAAATTGTTTTATTAAGGATATTGCTTTAAAAGCACCACCAACAAATATAGCAGCTCTTTTACCCTTTAATTTTTCTCTATAATGATCGAGTTCACCTTCGATTTTTTGCTCTTCTGATAAAACGAACTCTTTTGCTCTCTTAACTTTATCTTCATTTCCTAAAATATCTGCAATTTTAAGTAATGAATTCTTTGTATCCTCAACTCCATAAAAACTTACTTTAATATATGGTATTCCATATTTTTCTTCCATCATTTTTGCTAAATACATCATGGAACCCGCACATTGAACTATGTTAAGTTTTGCCTTTGGAGCATTTAATATTTCATCATAACTACTATCACCTGTTAGCTTCGCTACAACATCAATACCAAATTTCTTTAAATAATTAGTTACAATCCATATTTCACCTGCTAGATTAAAATCTCCTAAGAAATTTATTCCATCAATTTTTTCATCAGTAGTTTTTTCTCCCATTAACATCATCAATGCATTACATGCAGCTTTGTATCCAGTTGACTTACTTCCCGCAAATCCTGGTGATTTGACAGGTATTACTCTTATAGAATGTTTCTTTTCAGCAGCCTTACAGACAGCATCAGTATCATCACCTATAACTCCAACTATACAAGTTGAGTAAACAAATATTACCTTTGGATGATGTGCTTCTACAATTTCATCTATAGCTGCAGATAATTTTTTTTCTCCACCAAATATAACATCTTTTTCTCTTAAATCTGTAGAAAAACTATTCCTATATATTTCTTCTCCACTACTAAGACTTCCTCTTATATCCCAAGTATAACTAGCACAACCAATAGGTCCATGTACTAAATGATAGGCATCTGTTATTGGATTTAAGACAACTCTAGCTCCACAGTATACACAAGCCCTTTGACTTACTGCTCCTGATACACTAGCTTGATCACACTTAAAATCTCCACCACCACATCCGCCACCTTCACTTTTCTTATTATAGTAAACGGACTCTTCTCTTTGTTCTATTACTTCTAATTTTTTTTTTGAACTACAGTTTTATTTTCAATTCCCTCCTTAATATTATCACCTTTATCCACTAATTCCAAGCACTCATCAATGGTTGAAGCATCATAACAAAATTCTTTTTTTCTATTTTCCATAATTACACCTCCAAAATTTTAATTACAATAGAGCTGCCCTAAAAAATTGCTATATTAAAATTTGATTCAGGACGATACCGCAATCGTCCTGAATCCATGGGGCATTTATCAATATAGCCACTGCCAATTTTATCATAAAAATAACTGGGCAATTATATTTTTATGATAATATAATTTTATACTTAATGAGATTGACAGCAAGCTTGTAGATAGCTAAATATAATTATCTTACTACTTCAAAGTCTTCTTCTGCACATTCTCTTTCTATTTTATCAAGGATAACATTAGTGATTTCTTCTACTAAACGTATTGCGCCTTTGTATCCAACCTTTGGATTATGGTAGTGTCCATATCTATCCATTACTGGGAAACCAAATCTAACAAATGGAATATTCTCTTCTCTTGCAATGTATTTTCCATAAGTGTTTGATATCAATAAATCAACACCTTCATTTTTTATCCATTGATGTATATCAAAGAAATCGCCTTCAGCTTTAACTGTGCTACCTTCTATACCAGCTTCTTCAAGCATAGGGTTAATTGCTTTTGCAAATTTAGCACCTGGAGTACCAGTAACTACATATTTTGGTATAGCTCCTAATTCTATTATGAATTTGCTAAGTGCAATTATTTCATCAGGATCACCAATCAATGCAACTTTTTTGCCTTGAAGATACTGCTGACTATCGATCATTAAATCAATTAATTGACCTCTTTCTTCTTCTATTGATGCTGGTACTTCTTTACCTGTTGCTTCAGACATAGCCATTAATAAATCATCTGTAGCAGCAACACCAATAGGAGTATTCAATGTTTTAAATGGTACTTTACATTTCTTTTCTAATGTTTTTGCACCTAATTCAGAAGCATATGCTCCAAGTGCAAGTGTAAGATCTGAATTTCCTGAATCAACTATATCCTCAATCTTTGCTCCACCATCTGGATACATTTTGAATTCTCCTGTAGTAGGACAATCTAATACTCCACTAGTATCTGGGAACATTGTATAAGGGATATCCATAGCTTCGAATAATCTCTTTATTTCTCTCATATCAGCTGGACCAACAAATCCAGGAATTATATTTATTTTACCATTCTTTTTATCAGTGTTTTTAGCTAAATATTTAACCATACCTTCTACCATGTTAGAGAATCCAGTGATATGTGATCCAACATAACTTGGTGTATTAGTATGAATAACTAATTTACCTTCTGGTATACTACCTGCATCTTCCATTTGGCTGATATAAGTAGGTAAATCATCACCCAATGTTTCAGATAAACAAGTTGTATGAACAGCTATTATATCTGGATTATATAATGAGAATATATTCTTAACAGCTGTTTTTATATTTGAACCACCACCGAATACGCTGGCACCTTCAGTAAATGAACTTGTAGTAGCCATTGCTGGTTCTTTAAAATGTCTTGAAAGTACTGTTCTGTGATAAGAACAACAACCTTGTGAACCATGACTATGAGGAAGACAATTGTGAATACCTAAAGCAGCATACATTGCTCCTACTGGTTGACAAGTCTTAGCTGGATTTATTCTTAATGTTTTTCTTTCTACTGTAATCTCTTTTGGTGTTGCATCTAACATTATACTTCCCCTCCTACTAGAACTTTACTTTCATCTGAAGCCTTTTTCCAAGGTGGTGTTATATACTTCCATGCTGGTGTATACACGCCATTAACAAGTTCTCTTCCAAAATTAACTACGCCTCTAAATCCTGCATATGGACCAGCGTAATCATAAGAATGAAGTTGTTTAGATAATATTCCACCCTTTTGGATAACATATTTTTCTTTTACTCCTGCAAAGAACATATCTGGCTTTAATTTAGCTATTACTGTATCCATATCATGATGATTCATATCATCGATTAATACAGTACCATCGCCCATTTCTTTCATCATTCCGGCATAGCCAGATAATGATACACCTTCTGCTTTAAGCTTTTCTGCTCTTTCTTTTGAAATTACAATACGGTATTTTTCTGCATCTGGAGTAACAGTTATTTCAGGAATGTTTTTGCTATCTGCATCAATTTTTATTGTTGGGATAACTTCTCTTCCTTCATAATCATCACGGTGAGCAAACTCAAATCCAGCTACTAAAGTTTCTACGCCAAAGCTCTTAAGCATATTCATGTATGTGTGTGATCTTGATCCTCCAACATACAGACAAGCTGTTTTTCCTTGAAGTTTTTCTTTGAAATAATCTAAATCATCTTGAATTGCAGCGATTTCTTCTGCTATAACTTCTTCAGTTCTCTTAGTGATTTCTGGATCATCAAAACATTTAGCCATATCTCTAAGTGTTTCACATATTCCATCTATACCTATGAAGTTGCATTTAATCCATGGAATACCATATTTAGTTTCCATCATTTCAGCAATGTAGTTGATAGATCTATGACACTGTACTAAGTTTAAATCTGCTTTATCAGCATTTTGAACTTTTTCATAAGTAGCATCACCAGTTAGAGTTGCGTTTACGTTATATCCTATTTTTTCAAGGATTCTATCCATTTCCCAAGCATCTCCGCCGATGTTGTACTCTCCTAATACATTTACAGAGAACTTCTTTTGCTCTTTGTTTCCTTTTCCTATTATATCACTCATAACAGTATTGTTTGCTATATGGTGACCTGCAGATTGTGATACCCCTTTATATCCTTCACAGCTGAAAGCATGAACTGGAATTCCAAGTTCCTTACTTGTTGTTGCAGCTACTGCTAATATATCATCACCGATAAGACCAACTGGACATGTTGCATAAATACCTATAGCTTTAGGATGAAACATTTCATATGCTTCATGTACAGCTTCTGTTAACTTATTAGTTCCACCAAAAACTATATCACTTTCCTGCATATCAGTAGAGAATACATATTCGTTGAAGTTTTGGCCATCTCCATTTTCTGGTCTTGACTTAAATCTTCTTCCACCCCATGTATAGAATGAACAACCTATAGGACCATGAGTTATATGAATCATATCTTTAATTGGTCCCATAACAACACCTTTACAACCTGCATAAGCACATCCTCTAGCTGTTATTATACCTGGTACTGTTCTTGTATTAGCTACTATTTCTGGTTGTGGATCTTCCTTAGTTTTGATAACAATATGACTACTTCTACTTTTTTTAGTTTTAGGTATATATTTTTCTAAAATCTCGTCTCTTAAATTTTCGCTCACGAAATTCACCCCTCATTATGATTAAATAAATTTTATATACTATTATAGATCAGTTAAACCATGTTCCATTAATATTGCTTCTAATCTTTCTTGAGCCATTGGTTTTGGAACAACGAACATGTCATTTCCATCAACTTTTCTTGCTAATTCTCTATATTCTTCAGCTTGTTCTGCTTGAGGATCAAATTCTATAACAGTTTGTTTATTTATTTCAGCTTTTGTTACCATTGGGCTTCTTGGTACAAAGTGTATTAATTGACTTCCTAGTTCTTTAGCAAATGCATCTAGTAATTCGAACTCATTTGCAACTTTTCTACTATTACAGATGATACCACCTAGTCTAACTCCACCACTCTTAGCATATTTCTGTATACCTTTTGAGATGTTGTTAGCTGCATATAATGCCATCATTTCTCCACTTGCTACTATATATATCTCTTGAGCTTTTCCTTCTCTGATTGGCATTGCGAAACCTCCACAAACAACGTCTCCCAATACATCATAGAATACATAATCTAAATCGTCTGTATAAGCTCCAAGTTGTTCTAACATGTTTATTGAAGTTATTATTCCTCTTCCTGCACATCCAACCCCTGGTTCTGGACCGCCTGATTCAACGCATCTGATTCCGCCATATCCTTCTTTTAATATAGACTCTAATTCTACGTCTTCTCCTTCTTCTCTTAATGTATCAAGAACTGATTTCTGTGCAAGTCCTCCTAATAATAATCTTGTTGAATCCGCTTTTGGATCACAACCTACTACCATTATTTTCTTTCCCATAGCGTGTAGTCCTGAAGTTAAGTTTTGTGTTGTTGTTGATTTACCAATTCCACCTTTTCCGTAAATAGCTACCTGTCTCATTTAAACATTCCTCCTAAAATTTAAGTTAAATTATTTTTGATTTTTTCTGTAAAACTTATGTTGTTTTTTAGCTTGAATAAAATATATCATAATTTATTAGGTAATACAATAGAAAAATTGATAAATTAATAATGTTTTTTGATATTTGTTGACAAAAGTTTAATGAAAACGATATTTTGTTGAATTTTATCAAAACAATTATCAATATGATAATTGTCAATGCTAATTTATACCTACTGCATTAATGAAAATATATAAAATTAGCACTGTTTTTATAAATAATTTGATATTAGGAATATTTATAAGTTCATTCTTGCTAG
>NZ_BAEV01000045.1 GCF_000246895.1 Clostridium arbusti SL206
GAACTTCAAATGCATGGCTTACTTGGCGTTGAACTCCCACTTGAAGAAAAGCAGACAAAACAAAATTTATTTTGTATTTGGTCGCTTTCACAGAGTGCGTGGGAGACTTACGCCAAGTTAGTCAGGTGAAAGCTATTAGTATACTGACTGTTTATTTCTTTGAAGATACCTTAGTAAATAATAGGGGTGTAATGATATGGATGTTAATGGAATTAGTCAAGGAAGACTAGCAACTTTGGGATCGTCTCAAACTCAAACTATTAGTAGTGAAAAAAGTGCAGCAGTAAACTTAAATAAGTCAAATAATAATGATAGTAATAATTCTGAAGGTCAAGGCAACAATAGAGTAATTACTGAAGGCCAAGTTCAAAATGTAGTAGAAAAGATGAGTAAACTTTTAGATCAGGAAAATACTCACGTAGAATACGAAGCACACAAAGGCATGTGGAGTGTAGTAATAAAGATAATGGACAATAACACGGATGAAATAGTAACACAAATACCAGCAAAACAAGTAGTAGAAGCTATGGAAAATCTTTATGATTCAGTAGGACTTATAATGGATAAGAAGGCGTAACTCTTAACTGTATGTCGGAGGTGTTTCTATGGAATTCAAAATAAATAAAGTTGATATGGAAATTAGGCAGAGAATTAACGATAAGCGAAAAGAAGGAAAAGTACACAGCAATGGAAATGTAAAAATTAATAAAGTTAATTCAGATAAAAACGATAATAGTAGAAAAGATAAATTTGAGGACATAATGTCAAAGATTAAAAAAGGTAAAAAGAAAATTATTGTTCAAGCTACTAAAAGTGAAACTTTAGAAGTGGAAGCTTTTAAGGATAATAAGATTAGCCTAGAGGATATTGGCATATATTTGGATACGAAGAAATAGGAGGTAGTGTTATGTACGCAGCTAATGCCTATAATACTTACAAAAATAATAGTGTTAATTTTGCTTCAAAAGAACAGTTGTTATTGATGCTATTAGACGGTTCTGTTAAATTTGCAAAAAAAGCTAGAGAAGCACTATTAGATAAAGATGTAAAAGAATCACATAAATATTTAGTTAAAACTCAGGATATATTTTACGAACTTATGACGTCTTTAGATATAAAAAATGCAGGAAATTGGGGACAAAGTCTTATGGCACTTTACAATTTCATAGTAAAAAGACTGTCAGATGCAAATATAAAAAAAGATGTAGAAATTTTAGATGAAGTAATACCTTTTATTGAGCAGGTAAGGGATATGTGGGGAGAGGCCTACAAAGTATCCAAGGGAAAAGCTTAAATAAAGTTAAAAGATCAAAGAACAAAGTTCAAAGATTAAAAAGATTAGAGTGGATAGTTGATAGTGGAAAGTTGAAAAATTAACCAGAACTGTCCACTACTCACTTTCAACTCTCAACTAAAAAACTGAAAGGAGAGATTACAATGAGTGATATATCTTCAACAACATCAACCCCTAGTGGAATGACGGGCGCAGGTGGTGGAAATAAGCTAAGAATAACTGGTATGGCATCTGGTCTTGATGTAGATGCCATAGTTAAAAAAATGATGACAGCGCAGCAGACTAAAATTGATAAGGCAAAGCAAGATCAACAGACGGTGCAGTGGAAACAGGATGCGTATCAGGATATTATTAAAGATATTAAGGATTTGCAGAATACTTATTTTAATTCATTGGATTTTACAAATAATGTTTTGTCATCTAGTAATTATGCGGCATTTGATTCGAACGTAACTGATCCTACGATTTTGTCTGCTACTCCAGGTGTTGGTTCGGCAGTTGGAAGTTATAAAATCGATTTTACGGGAGGTCATTTGGCAGCAACAGCTTCTGTGATAGGGACTGATATTGTAAAGGATACAAGTGATACTGTTAATTTGTCTAATGTATCAACAAATTGGAGTGGAAAGTCTATAGGTTTTAGTATTAATTCAGGTACGGTTGTAAAACTAACTTTGGCTAGTGTAACTGGTAGTGAGAGTAATGTTACTGACTTAGCCAATGATATAAATAAAGATATTAATTCAAATGGAAATTTAAAAGGAAAAGTACAGGCAGTATCTACTAGCGATGGTAAAATACAATTTCAAGCATTAAGCGACAGTAGTGTGAAAATAATTGATAGTACGGATACAACTGTAACAGAAATAAGTAGCTTAAAAGGTAGAGTTGTAAACCCAAGTTTATCAACTACATTAGGAGATTTAGGATTGTCATCAGCTAGTGATACATTTGATATAGTGTATAATGGAACAACAAAAACTATATCTGTAAAGAACACTGATAAATTAAGTGATGTGATTAATAATATTTCAAATGCCACATCAGGTGCAGTATCAGCTTCTTTTAGTCAATTGACAGGAAAATTTACTATTCAAACTGCCAATACTGGTAGTTCGCAAAGTATAAAGATTAATGGTGCAGGAGCTTCACTTACGGCATTAGGTATAACAAATGGAAGCAGTGACATAGGTCAGGATGCTATTGTAAAGATAACACCACCAGGTGGAACAGCAGTTACAGTAACAAAACCCACCAATAATTTTACTATAGATGGAGTGACATATAATCTTCAAAGTGATAAAGATTCATCAGGTACATCATTATCTACAACCTTTAACATAACTCAAAATACTCAAAAGGTTTATGATAAAATAAAAGGCTTTTTAGATAAATACAATGCTATAGTTGACGAAATTCAAACTAAATTAGGTGAGAAAAAGAACTATGCTTATCCACCGCTAACTGATGCACAGAGATCTAGTATGAGTGCTTCACAAATTACATCATGGGAAAATAATGCAAAACAAGGCATACTTAGTAATGATAACAATCTTGAAAATCTCCTTTCTTCTATGAGAAGTGCCTTTACAACAGCAGTTTCTAATGCGGGATTGAGTTTTGGAAAATATGGCAGTAATTCTATAGGATTAGATACATCAGATGATGTAACTCAAGGTGGAAAAATAACTATAGTGGATCAGCAGAAGTTTAAAGTTGCCATAGCTCAGCATGGTGATCAAATATTAAAACTATTTACTAATGTGTCATCATCCACAGATACAGATACTCAATTTAGTGAAAATGGAATATTTCAGAGAATTAATAACATATTTAATGATAATGTTGGATACGTAGGAACTACTTTAAATAGTGCCATATTAACAAAGTATGCAAATTATCAGGATGATTATAGTATTTATGGAGGTTCTGGAAACAATACTCTTCCAGATCAAATATATCGTCAAACACAATTAATTAAAAATCTTAACACTGAGTTTAGTACTAAACAGGAAGCATACTATCAACAGTTTTCACAATTAGAAACGGCACTAACACAGTTAAATGCTCAACAAGCGCAGCTATCTTCGTTAACTGGTTAATAATTGATTTATTAATTCAAAGTTCAAAATTGACAGTTGAGAGTTGAAGTAGGTTTTTCTTTACTTTCCACTTTTCACTCTCAACTGCTTTTTAGATTGGAGAAATAAAATGATTAAATTAAAAGAATACTTAGATAAGTATAAAAATATCACGATAGATCTTATAAATAATCTTTACTGTGATAATTTAGATAATATAGATGAATTTATGCAGAAGAGGCAGAATATTTTAGATGACCTAGGGCAATTAGATTCTACCAAGAAGGAGTTTAATTCAATCATTAATGAAATTGAACTGGCTGCTATTGAAAAAAGATTAAAGGACGTAATGACAGAAAAAAAAGAAAAGTTACTAATAGAGATGGAAAAAATTTCTCTGTCGAGGAGTGCTAATAATAGTTACAATAAGAATTTGTATGGTAAGGCACGGGTATTTAGTAAGAAAATATAGATTTTTTTACTGGATAGTTGAAAGTTAAAACAATTAACAGTTAAGAATTAAGAATGAAAATTTAAAGAAAAAATTTAAAAAAATTTTTTAGAACCTATAAAGTAATAAAAAAATAGTGCGATGTAATAAGTATAAAGTTGATAAAAAACAAATTTTAAATAATAAATATTTGCATCTGACTAAATGTTAATTAAAATGCAAGTATCAAGTAAACGGGATTTTCTAATGAAAATGAATATAGCCCTAAAAGAAGCTTCAGAAACACAGTATTGGTTAAGCCTTCTTAAAGCTATTGATTATTTAGATTCAAAACTAGCGGAATCAATTATAAATGATTGTAAAGAGTTAAATAAAATGCTTGTAGCCATAGTTAAACAACAAAAGGAAAAGTAAATTAGGAATATGTTGGTGTTTCTCGTATATAGTTAACTTTCAACTCATCAACGTTAGTGAACTCCAATATTAAGTTTCAACTAACAATTGTAACTTAAAAATGGATTTATCTATAAATTAAAGAAAAGGACAAGGATGTCCGTTAAAAATCAGGGAGGGAATTTATTATGATAATTAATCACAATTTAGCAGCAAACAACGCAATAAGAAATATGAACATTAACTCAAACAATGCAAGTAAGTCAATGCAAAAACTCTCAACAGGTCTTAGAATTAACAGTGCAGCAGATGATGCAGCAGGATTAGCTATATCAGAAAAAATGAGAGGGCAAATAAGAGGTCTTGACCAAGCTTCAAGCAATGCTCAAGATGGCATTTCATTATCACAAACAGCAGAAGGCGCGTTAAATGAAACAAGTTCCATTCTTCAAAGAATGAGAGAATTATCAGTTCAAGGATCAACTGATACCAATACATCATCGGATAGATCTAACATTCAAGATGAAATGGATCAATTGACTAAGGAAATTGACAGAATTGCTACTACAACTCAGTTCAATACTAAGAATCTTTTAGATGGTTCTATGGGAAGTGCTGTAACTACAGCAGCAAAGAGTGTTGACACAAATAAAAGTTTATTAGGATCAGCTGGTACAGCTGTTGCAGCTGCGACTACATTAGTTGGAGTTGAAGACTCATCAAAAAACAATTTAGGAATTGTTGTCGGTGATAAAGTAACAGTATCTTATGTTAAAAATGGAGCTCTAGTAACTTCTACAACTACTGTTGCTACAGCTACAACATTATCAACTTTGAGTGTAGCTAGTGGTCCAGCTATCGCTTCAGGTACAAATGGTGCTTTAACAGCTACAGCAGCTACAGCAGGATTTAAGGGTGGCATTTATGGATTAACAATTACTGTTAAGGATTCAACAGGAACTGTTAAAACTGCAGCTACTAATGCTTTATCAGCTTTTGCAGAGACAACAAGTGCTCAAGATAAGAGACTTGATGGAAGTGCAACCTTCCAAATTGGTGCAAATGCGGGTCAAACATTGAATCTTTCTATTAATAATATGTCATCTTCAGCACTTGGAGTTTCAAGCTTAAAGGTTGGTACTCAATCACAAGCTAGTGCAGCAATTACAGTTGTTGATGCTGCTACAGCAAAAGTATCTGCTGAAAGATCAAAGCTTGGAGCTATTCAAAATAGATTAGAGCATACTATAAATAATCTTGGAACTTCATCAGAAAACTTAACATCTGCCGAATCAAGAATAAGAGATGTTGATATGGCAAAAGAAATGTCAACTTTCTCAAAAAACAATATTCTTTCTCAAGCTGCTCAGGCAATGCTTGCTCAAGCAAACCAACAGCCTCAACAGGTTCTTCAGTTATTAAGATAATTAATTTTTTATGGTTTAATTGTAAAGAGGGTAGTGTATTTACTACCCTCTTTATTTATAATATATTCATAAATAAAGATTTCTTATAAGTAATATGAAGGGAAGAAAGTAATATGAATAATTGTATGGATAAAATTAAAAATAGAATAGAAAATATAAGAGATAATATTTATGATTATAATTTAAAAATTATGTTTAGTAATGTTGATTCTTTAATTCTTGAAATATCAAATTGTATTAACTTAAAGGAAATGCCTAAAGATAAAGTCAATATTTTAAATACTATATTACAAAATATCAATATTTCCATCCAAAATAAAGATTATCAATTAGTGTCAGATATACTGAAGTTTCAATTAAAAGATTTTATAGAGAATATATAATTTAAGGGTAGATGAATATATGAGCTTTTATGAAGAAAATTTAAAATTATTTAAAGATAAAATTCCTATGTTGTATGAAACAGTTGTGAATGAGAAGCCTATTTTTAATATAGGTTTAGAATCTGTAAATGAAACCTTTAACTATACCATTGCAAAGG
Source organism: Clostridium arbusti SL206 (assembly GCF_000246895.1). Taxonomy (GTDB): domain Bacteria; phylum Bacillota; class Clostridia; order Clostridiales; family Clostridiaceae; genus Clostridium_I; species Clostridium_I arbusti. The sequence continues at coordinate 6,188 of NZ_BAEV01000045.1, forward strand.
ATGATAAAAAATGTTTTATTCATAGTGTATTTGATATAGCAGAAGAAATGAAACAAATGTTCCGAAGAGTAGATAAAAACGCAAATACACTTATAATATTTGGAGCGGGATGTGGATATGCGTTAAATTATATAAAAGAGAATTTTAAAAGTATAAAAAATATTTTAATTATAGAACCTAGTCTTCAAATTTTTCAAGTCCTTATGAAAAATGTAAATATATACAATGAATTAGAACAGTATGAAAATGTAACATTTGTTGTAAATAAAAATGAAAATTATGTTATAGAATTGTTATTTGAGTATGTTAAAGATAAAATTGCAAAGTCTGTTAACGTTGTATATAACATTTCATATAGAACACTTTTTGATAGGTACTATGAAAGTATTAATGAAAGCATAGGAGATTTTATAAATAAAACTAAAATCAATTTAGTGACAAATACTTATTTTCAAAAGCAATGGACATATAATCCAATAATTAATATGTCAAATAAAAGTAAAGTGATTAATGATTTGTTTAATGAATTTAAAGGTAAATCGGCAATTATAGTTTCAGCAGGACCTTCTTTAAATAAAAATTTGCATTTACTTAAATATGCAGAAGACAAAGCTTTGATAGCTGCTGTAGGAACAGCTTCAAAAATATTGGAAAGTAATAATATAAAACCTCACTTTAGATTTGCTATGGATAGTGGTGAAACTGAAAAGTTAATTTTTAATAATTTAACCAAGGATGATTCTATACTGGTTTATTCTGATAGAGTCCAGTATGAAGTAGTTCCTTTATTTGAGAGAAGATTAAAAATGATTTTAGATACAGACAACTTAACTAGGTATATTTATGCTAAATCTAATATAAATTTTGAAACTATAAGCAGTGGATTTTCCATTGCAAATACAGCACTTGATGTATTGATTAAATTAGGAATGAAAAATATTATTTTTCTTGGACAAGATTTATGTTATACAAAAGATAAATTATATGCGGATGGATCATGGTCAAAAAATGATAAAATCAATGTGAATAATAAGGAGTATAACTACATTAAAACTAAAGATATATATGGAAATGATGTATATACATTAGAAACCTTTTTTAGGAATGAAAAAAATATTTGAGGAAATTATAGCATCTAATACTGATGTTAATTATATAAATGCAACTGAAGGGGGAATTGGAATTGAAGGAACAAAGATAAAGACATTTAAGCAAGTATTAAATGAAAATTTATTAGAAAAATATGATTATAATAGTTTCTTCAATGATTTTTTTAGAAATAATGGAGAAAATTATAATTATAAAAAGATATTAAATACGATTACTGATTTAGAACATAAAATTGATAAAATGACTAAAATTAATAATTCAAGAATAGTAGGATTGAAGAAAATAAATAGATATTTAGAAAAAAAACTATCAATTAATAGAATAGAGAAAGAAATTGTATATTTAAATAAGTATGAGGAAGAGTTAAGACAAATAGATGCTTATAAGAATTGTATTAAGTTCTTTATGGATGATATTTATAAAATAGTATTAAATAAATTTAAATATGAAGGTGAAGATAGAAAAGAGTCAATTATGTCTAGTAAGAGTATATTAGAAATCATTAGTTATGAGTTAAAATCATATTTAGAGTTTTTTAAAACGAGTATAATAGAATCAAAACAAAATGTTAAATTGTAGCTCGATTTTAATCTGAATTTTGATTATGATATTATAATTGAACTTAATATAGAATAGAACATTATTAGAGAATAATAATATTCTTAAAATAAATACATTCTTAAAAACTTAGAGTAAAGCCATCTCTAAGTTTTTATTGCTACGTTATGATAGATATAGTAGAAATATTGTATAATCATAATAGTTAATTTAAAGAAAGTAGTGATGATATGAATATAGTATGCATAATTCAAGCTAGAGTAGGTTCAACAAGATTACCAGGCAAAGTATTGAAAAAAATATGCGGTAAGACGGTATTGGAGCATGATATTGATAGAATAAAAAGAGTAAAAAATATAGATAAAATAGTAATTGCTACTACTACATTGGATAAAGACGATGTTATAGTTCAAGAAGCAAAACGATTAAAGATTTCATTTTTTAGAGGTTCAGAAGATGATGTTTTATCTAGGTATTATTATGCAGCAAAGGAAAATAATACAGATGTAGTAGTAAGAGTTACTAGTGATTGCCCACTTATAGATAGTGAAGTGACAAATGCAACAATACAATTATATTTAGATAATACAGAAAAGTATGATTATGTAAATAATACTATTCAAAAAACTTTTCCTAGAGGATTAGACACGGAAGTATTTAGCTTTGATGTATTAGAAAGAGCATTTAATGAAGCAACGAGTGTGAGAGATAGAGAACATGTAACTTCATATATATGGGATAATCCACAACTTTTTAAGTTAGGATGCTATAAAAGTAGCCGTGATTACTCTGAATTAAGATGGACATTAGATACGATAGAGGATTTACAACTTATTACTACAATTTATAGTTATTTATATAATAAAAATAAGAACTTTTTAACATCTGATATTATTAGGCTGTTGCAGGAGCATCCAAGCATAAAAGAAATAAACAAAGGAATAGTACAGAAAATAGTTTAATATATGAGGATGATGTAGATGTATAGTAAAAACATAAAAATAGGTGATAAAGCTAGTATTACAAAGATTATATCGGATGAAAATGTAAAACAATTTGCTAAAATAAGTGGAGATTTAAATCCTATTCATATTAGTGACGATTATGCAAACAAAACTATATTTAAAAAACGAATAGCACAGGGTATTTTAATAACAGGATTAATTTCAGCAGTATTAGCTAATAAGTTACCAGGAGAGGGATCTATATATTTATCTCAAACTCTTAAATTTTTAAAACCTGTCTTTATAGGAGATGAAATTACTGCAGAAGTAGAGGTTTTAGATATTAAAGGCAATATTGTTACGTTATATACTTGTTGTTTCAACAATATAAATGTTGATGTAATTGTAGGAGAAGCTGTAATCATGATTGAAAGGAGGAATAATTAGTGGCAATAGAATTGATTAAAATTCAGGAATTTGACTTAGAAATGATTGCAAAGTGGAGAATGTTACCGGATGTTACTAAATATATGTATACTGATCCTAAATTGACATTTAATATACAATTAAATTGGCTTAAAAAAATTAATAATGACAATGCAGTACAATATTGGATTATTAAAATAGATGATACTAAGATTGGAGTTATAAACATATATGACATTGATTATGAAAATAGAAGATGTTCATGGGCATATTATATAGGCGATACTTCTTTTAGAGGAAGGGGAATAGCAACTAATCTTGAATGTAATATCTATGATTATGTTTTTCACGAGTTAAAATTAAATAAACTTTGTTGCGAAGTATTTACTTTTAATGAAAGAGTAATTGAAATTCATAAAAAATTTGGATCAAAAATTGAGGGAACATTAAAAAACCATATTTGGAAAGATAAGAAACCATATGATATAGTAGCTATGGCGATTACAAAGGATATATGGGAAGTTACAAGGCACAATTTTAATTACGAAAAAATTTATATAGAATAGTTTTTGATTAAGAGGTATAAATATGAGTAAAGTAATGTCAATAAGTTATAGAAATATAGGTAACATTAGTAAAGCGTTTATAGTGGCAGAGCTATCAGCAAATCATAATGGTAATTTTGATAAAGCTGTGAAATTAATAAAAGAAGCAGCAAAATCAGGTGTAGATGCCATAAAACTTCAAACATATACAGCGGATACTATAACTATAGATTGTGACAATGAATATTTTCAAATAAAACAAGGAACTCTATGGGATGGTAGAACTCTTCATAATTTATATAAAGAAGCTTATACTCCATGGGAATGGCAGCCTAAGCTTAAAAAGATTGCTGAGGAAGAAGGGTTAATCTGTTTTTCTTCACCATTTGACAGAACAGCAGTAGATTTTCTTGAAGATATGAATGTTCCAGCATATAAAGTAGCTTCTTTTGAAATAACAGATATTCCTTTGATAGAATATATGGCATCTAAAGGTAAGCCTATGATTTTAGCAACAGGTATAGCTACGCTTACTGATATAGAAGAAGCAGTAAATGCATGTAAAAGAGCTAATAATGATCAAATTGCACTTTTAAAATGTACAAGTGCCTATCCGGCACCACTAGAAGATATGAATTTGAAAACAATACCTAATTTAGCGGAAACTTTTGGAGTGATTTCTGGTTTATCAGATCACACCTTGGGAATAACTGTACCTATAGCAGCAGTAGCACTTGGAGCAAAGATAGTTGAAAAGCATTTTACATTATGCAGAGCAGATGGTGGACCGGATGCAGGATTTTCATTAGAACCAGATGAACTTAAAGCTATGGTAAAATCAATAAGAGAAACTGAAAAAGCTTTAGGTACAGTTTCATATGATTTAACAGATAAAATGAAGAAAAGCAGGGAGTTTTCTCGTTCGCTGTTTGTAGTAAAGGATATTAAGAAGGGTGAGGCTTTCACAGAAGAAAATGTACGTTCTATAAGACCTGGCTTTGGGTTACATACTAAATATTATAGAGATGTTATTGGTAAAGTGGCAAAAATAGATATTGATAAAGGCACTCCTGTTAGTTGGAATATTCTGGAATAAAGATATAAGTATATTTATATTTTAGAGAATTACATTGTTGCATACAATTAAGTAATTTATTATTGAAATTAATACAAGATGATGTGAAATCAATGAAGAACGATATAAAAGAATTAAAAGCAGTAAAATAATTTTGTTAAATATATGATTAGTGAGTTTTATGCACTAATCTTTTATTTTTTATTTAAACTATTAGTAAAATCATTCGATTATAATAATATATATAATTTTAATATTATTATATTTTTGATAAAGTTTTAATAGTCGACAATTGAGAGTTGACCAATACATATGCAAAGGAGTTTTTGACTTTATGGAACAGTTAGCTATAAATGGTGGTATTCCAGTTAGAAATACATATTTGTCTTATGGAAAACAATCTATAGATGATAAGGATATAGAAATAGTAACAAAAGTTTTAAAGGGAGATTATTTAACTACAGGACCTAATGTAAAAGCTTTTGAAGAAAAAGTAGCAAAATATGTAGGTGCAAAATATGCTGTAGCTGTTTGTAACGGTACGGCTGCTCTTCATACTGCTTGTTTTGCAGCAGGAATAAAAGAAGGAGACGAAGTTATAGTTACACCTATGACCTTTGCAGCCTCAAGTAATTGTGTGCTTTATTGTGGTGGTAAGCCTATATTTGTAGATATTGATCCTAAAACCTATAATATAGACCCTGATAAAATAGAAGAAAAGATCACTGATAGGACTAAAGCCATAATACCAGTTGATTTTACAGGTCAGTCTGTTCATATGGATAAGATAAGATGCATAGCTGAAAAGCATAACCTTATAATAATTGAAGATGCAGCCCATGCACTAGGCAGCGAATATAAAGGAAATAAAATAGGTTCTTTAGCACACATGGCAGAGTTCAGTTTTCACCCTGTAAAACCTATTACTACTGCTGAGGGTGGAATGATTATAACAAATGATGAAAAGCTATATGAAAGATTAAGCTTATTTAGGACTCATGGTATTACAAGGAACAAAGCTTTAATGAGTCATGAAGAAGGTCCATGGTACTATGAACAGATAGATTTAGGTTATAATTATAGAATAACGGATATTCAATGTGCTTTAGGAAGTAGTCAGATGAATAAATTAGATTCATTCGTTAAAAGAAGAAGAGAAATAGTGCAAATATATAATGAAGATTTTAAAGAATTAAGTGATTATATAACTACTCCTTATGAAGCGGAGTATTCTAATTCAGGATGGCATATTTATATTGTAAAATTTAATTTGGATAAATTTAAAGTTGGAAGAAAAGAAATATTTGAAGCACTGCAGGCTGAAAATATAGGGGTAAATGTTCATTATATTCCTGTATATTTTCATCCATATTATCAAAAGCTTGGATATAAAAAAGGACTATGTCCAGAAGCAGAAAAATTATATGAACAGATGCTTACACTGCCATTATTTCCTAAAATGAGCAATAATGATGTGGAAGATGTAATAAATTCTGTAAAAAAAGTAGTTATGTATTATGGAAAATGAGTTTAATATCTGAACGGAGGATAAAAATGGGATACTATACAGGTAAAAAGATTCTTATTATAGGTGGAACGGGAACCATTGGAAATGGCTTAATAAAGGAACTTATAAAGCAAGAACCAGAGGTAATTAGAATTTTTAGCAGAGATGAGTACAAGCAGTTTATTATGGAAAATAGACTGAATGATAAAGATAAATTTAGATTTTTAATTGGCGATGTGAGGGATTATGAGAGAGTAGAGAGGGCAATGAATGATATAGATGTGGTTTTTAATTTAGCAGCTATGAAGCACGTTCCAGCTTGCGAATATAATCCTAGTGAAGCTATAAAGACCAACGTTATTGGAATGGAAAATGTTATTAAAGCAGCCATGCATTATAATATAGATTGTGTAGTTTTTACAAGCTCGGACAAAGCAATTAACCCTGCTAATTCCTATGGAGCCACTAAACTTTTATCTGAAAAACTTGTTCAAGCTGCTAACTTTAGTAAAGGTACAGCAAAAACTAAATTTGTAGCGGTCAGATTTGGTAATGTAATGGGTTCTAGAGGTTCTGTAATTCCTTTTTTTAAAAAACAAATTGAGGAAAATAGAAGTATCACAATTACCGATCCTGAAATGACTAGATTTATGATGACATTATCTCAGGCTGTTAAACTTATTATGTATGCTGGAGAAAGATCTATAGGTGGAGAAGCCTTTGTTTTAAAAATGCCAGTAATTAAATTACAGCATCTTGCAGAAGTGGTGGTTGAAGAAACTTGTAAGAAATTAGGTGTAAATAGGGAACTTGTAGAAATTAATAATATTGGATTAAGAGCTGGAGAAAGGCGATTTGAAGAGCTTATGACCAGGGAAGAATCGGAATTTGCCTTTGATTTAGGACATATGTATGCAGTAGTGTCATTGGCACATTCAGAAAATTTACGAGAATTTTATAATAAATATGACAGAGCTGAAATTGGAAGTTATAATTCATCAGACATAAATGTTATAAGTAAAGAAGAAGTTAGAACATTGCTTATAGAAGAAGGGTTGATTTAACAAATGAAAATAGCTATTCGAGCAGATGGTGGCGCTGACATTGGTATGGGACACATAATGAGAACCTTAGCTTTAGCCAAAGAAATAGCCAAGTTTCATGATGTTTTTTACATATGTAGGGTGGATAATCCTTTAACTGATAGGTATAGCAATGGTATTGAAAAGGTAAAATCTCAGGGATTTCGTGTTAAAACTATAGGAGAGGACTCTGTATTGCTTGATTTAAAGAATATAGAAGCAGATTTGTTAGTTACTGATAGCTACGATGTGGATGAAAATTATTTTAATGAAACCAAAAGAATGTTTTATAAAACTGCCTATATAGATGATATGAACTTTTATAATTTTAATGTAGATTTTTTAATTAATCAAAATTTACATGCTATAGATTTTAAATATAAGGTTAATAATGATACTAGGCTGCTTGTTGGTGCCCAATATATTATGCTGAGAGATGAATTTAAAAATATTTCTAAAAAATACATAAAAGAAGAACCTCAAAACATAATGATAACTGTAGGTGGTTCTGATCCCCATTATATTACAGAACAAATTTTAGATTATGTAAAGTTATTAGATTACAATTTTCATGTGGTTGTAGGACCATCTTTTCCTAAAGATAATTCATTAAAAAGTCATGAAAGTGAAAAGATTAGATTGTATTATAATGCCAATATGTATGAAATAATGAAAAAGTGTGATATAGCTATTTCAGCTTGTGGAAGTACTTTGTACGAATTGGCTGATTGTGGAGTACCAACCTTAGGTACAATAGTTGCAGATAATCAACAAGGGATAGCTAATAAAATGAATGAGTTAGGTATGATAAAAAATATAGGCTGGTATAATACCTTAGTAAAGGATAAGTTTATAGAAGCATTAACAGAGTTTTGCAGCAACTTTACATTAAGGAGTGAAATGTCCAGAAAAGCTCAAAATTCTATTGATGGAAATGGAGTAGAAAGATTAGCTAGAGAGTTAAGCACCCTTGGTGTGCAAAATCATTACCTTTCAAGTGATAAAAATAGATATAGTAAGCAAGGGGAGTGTTAGTAGTATGAATATATTAGTTACAGGTGGAGCAGGATTCATTGGGCGATGGGTGGTTAAAAGATTGCTGGAGGATGGTCACAGAATAGTTGTATTAGATAATCTTTCCAACGGAAGTCTTGAAAACATAGATGAATTTAAGGATGAAAATTTTAAATTTATAAAAGGTGATATTAAAAATGATGAAGATTTAGATGTGGTATTTAAAGAAAAATACGATATTATATATCATTTGGGAGCATCTATTAATGTTCAAGATAGCATAGATGACCCTAGAACTACCTTTTTTAATGATACAGTAGGAACCTTCAATGTTTTAGAAAGAGCAAGGTTTCAGATGTTTGGTAAAAATGCAAAAATGCAAGGGGACAGATGGATTATAGATAACCATGAAGATATTTATCCTTGTAAGGTAGTTTTCATGAGTACATGCATGGTTTATGACGTGGCTAATGATAATGGAATAGATGAAAATCATCCGACAAAGCCAGTATCACCTTATGGTGGCAGTAAAATAGCAGCAGAAAATATGGTGCTGTCCTATTATAATGCATACAAGCTTCCTACGGTTGTAATAAGACCTTTTAATACCTACGGACCATTTCAAAAAACTGGTGGAGAAGGCGGCGTTGTTGCTATATTTATTAATAATTATCTTAAAAATCAGGATATAAGTATATACGGTTCCGGAGAACAAACAAGGGATCTATTATATGTTAAAGATTGTGCAAGATTTGTAGTTAAGGCTGGTTATGATGATAATGTAAATGGAGAAATTGTAAATGCAGGAACTGGAAGAGATGTAACAATAAATGAACTGGCAAAGATTATTGCCAAAGACAAAGTTCAGGTTAAACACGTTGAACATATTCATCCTCAAAGTGAAATAATGAAGCTAAAATGTAATTACTCTAAGGCTAAAAAACTTATGAACTGGGAGCCTGAGTATACCGTGGGACAGGGTATAAAAGAAACAGAAGATTGGATAGATAAAACGCTATAGAATTTTACCATAGTGTTTTATCAAAATTATTAAATATTGTTATTTCCTAAAGTATAAGCTTAATATTTGGATAATTATAATATTAAAACAGTATTGGATAAATATAGTGATAGACTAAAACTATAAGGTGAAATTAAAGATTTAAAGATGAAAAATACTGATTAACTAGGATGAAGGTGTTTTCAATGATAATAAATCATAATATAAATGCGGTTAATGCTTATAATGAACTTAATGCTGCTGGAAAATTAAAATCTAATGCTATGGAGAAAATCTCATCTGGAATGAGAATAAATAAAGCAGCAGATGATTCAGCTGGATCTGCTATAGACCAAAAAATGAAGGCACAAATCAGAGGACTTGAACAAGCAGGCAGAAATATTCAAGATGGTATTTCTCTTATTCAAACAGCGGAAGCAGGACTTGGATCTATACAGGACCCGAATCTTATAAGAATGCGAGAACTTATTGTACAGGCGTTAAATGGAACATTAAACCAAGATGATAGAATGAAAATCCAAAATGAGCTTGAAAATGTAAAAGCCTCAATCAACGATATTGCCAATAATACTGAGTTTAATACAATAAAGGTCTTATCACCGCCTATATCGGATAATTCTGTTCCTCCTAAGTGGACTGCTGGTACGGCGGATATAGTTTTTGTTATTGATAGAACCGGTAGTATGGGTTCAAAAATTGATGACGTTAAGAATAACATAGATGGATTTATAAATAAAATATCTGATGATGGAATAGATGTTAACATGGGATTAATTAGCTATGGTGATATTAACCCATCTCAGGGAGCAGATAGTATATTAAAATCAAATATAACAAGTGATTTAACTACTTTTAAATCTTATATAAATGATATATCACTAACTGGAGGGGGAGATTCTAATGAATCTGGTCTAGAAGGAATTGCTGATGCAACAAATGGAGCATTGTCATACGATTTAAGGGCAGAGTCCACTAAACAATTTATTTTAGTAACAGATGCATTTGTCCATGATAATAATGCTGATGGTAGTGGAGATGGAATGTCTAGTTTTGATATTATTAATGTAGCGGAAGATCTTAAGAACAAAGGAATTAAGTTAACAGTAGTAAGCAATGATTATGCAATTTCACAACTTAGAACACTTTCAGATGTGACAGGCGGAGATTATATAAGTATAGATTCTAATTTTCAAGATAAACTTGACACTTTTGCAAATAAGATATCAACAGATGCTGGTTCTGAACAGCAAATAACTGTTGAGGAAATGCCAACATTAAAATTTCAAGTAGGAGCAAATTCTGGTCAGGAATTTGAAGTCCAGCTTTTTGATGCTAGAACAAATAATTTGGGAATAGATAATGTAACTGTTGATCCTATTGAAGAAGCTGAGAAATCACTTGAAAAAGTTGATAAATCTATAGAAATAGTTTCAGAACAACGTGGAAAATTTGGAGCATACCAAAATGCATTAGAGCATATATCCAACAATGTAGGTAACTATAATTATAATTTGACAACTGCAGATTCTAGAATAAGTGATGCTGATATGGGAAAAGAAATGATGGAAGTTGTAAAAAATGGTATAATTCAAGAATCTGCACAAAATATATTAAAACAATCTGATCAAATGCAGCAAAGTGTATTAGACTTAATAACTAAGTGGCAAGGGGATAGATAACCTTTAATCTTTGATATTAGAAAGATTGAGGGCGTAGCAGGAAAAGTAGAAGAAGTAACTGTTAAAGTTAATAAAATATAAAAAAATTGTGGAAGTTTTCTGTTAGTAAGTTCAGTCCACCTACCAGAGTATAATTTATATTTAAATACAGAGTAAAATTTTTATTTTCTCATTAAAGTTTAACTATAATTAATCGATATAGTATATATATAATAAGTTTTTAGATTGGCAATAACATTAAAACTTAAATTAACAGATAGTTATGAATAACATATGAATTAGTTATATGAGGAGTGAATTTACATGATAGTAACTCATAATATGGTTTATCTAAATACAGTAAATAAATTGACTAAAGATGAAAAAAATAGATCGGAATCAATGAAAAAGATATCCTCAGGTTTGAAAATTAATAGAGCTGGTGACAATGCAGCTGGGTCCAGTATTTCTTCAAGCTTAAAAGCTAAAATTTTATCTTTATCAAGAGCACAGATAAATGTCCAAGAGGGTTTAGGTGTAACGGGTGCTGTAACTAAATCCTTGGATGCCATTTCGAATAATAATCTTGGAAGATTAAAGGAAATTTCTATGAGAGCAGCTAATGATACATCTGGTTCTTTCGATAGACGAGTTGCCCAGGGAGAAATTGAACAGGTTTTAAAAGATATTGACAGTACGGCTAATAGTACAAAGTACAATGGTAAAAATCTATTAGCACCGCCTTTACAGCCTATATCTTTACAGGTTGGATTTAAAGGTGAAGATACTTTTAAAATAGAACTGTTTGATACCACTACTTCAAATATTGGATTGAGTGGAATCGATGTACTTACAAGTGAGAATGCTTTGGCAGCTATGGATAAGATAGATAATGCAATAGATATTGTGTCCCGTTATGTATCAAAAGCTGGTTCTTATGAGTCGAATCTTTCTTATATGAGTAATTCACTTTCTGATTATGAATTAAAATTGACTAAGAGTATGTCAAGTATTGAAGATGTGGATGTGGCTAAGGAATCAATTCAATTTACTCAGTATGATATAATAACTCAGGCGGCTCAGGCCTTACTTGTGCAGGCAAATCAGAGACCGGAAGCAGTTATACAATTGTTAAAATAATATTAGAGATGAGTATGATAAAATGAGATTAAGTCATAACTTGGCATCATTAGCAAGGAGATGACTTTCAGCCATCTCCTATGCAGAGGTAACTGTGATTTGTAAAAAATAGTAAAGAGGATAATGATTGAAGTTTAAATAATATACTAAACAACTTAGCAGAGCGGGTAAGTTGTTTAGTATGATGAAATCCAGAAGAATAGAAACTGGGAAAATATTAGAATAAGCATCAGTAGCTGAAGTGTTAGTTTCAGCTACTTTTTTCACTTTCTATATTTAATTTTTAAATTTTTAAAAATACGTTTTTATATTCTAAGGGGGTCATATTATTTTGTTCCTTGAAAAGTTTAATAAAATAACTAGGATTTTCAAATCCAACACGTAAGCAAACTTCCATAACAGATAGATCTTCTGATTGAAGATATTTATTAGCACGGTTAATTCGATAGTTATTAATATACTCAATAGGTGTTTTATTAACCATGGATTTGAAAAAACGACAAAAATATTGGGGGTTCATACTAACTACTTTAGCCAATTCTGTTATATATATTTTTTTAGTGAAATTTTCATGGATATATGCAATAGCTTTTTTTACTTGTTCCATTTTATAATCTAAATTTTTCAAATTGTTAGTCATAGTAATAAGTAAATCTTCACCTGCCAAAATAGATAATATTTTATATAGACAAGCCTTTACATTTAAATACCACCCAGTTTTTTTACTTTATTAACTTCTAAAATTTCTAAAAATAATTTTAGTATCTCCTGTCCATAAGGTTTATCCGTACATATAGTTTGTGGAAGTAGTAGAGTATGATTTAATAAAGGGTGAATAAAGCGGCTTTGACTATCGTCAAAATATTCAAAGCTTAATATGTCAGGTGAAAAGACTAAAGCATGATGGATTGAGGAGGTTCTTCCGATGCTGTAAATCTGATGTAACTCCTGACTGTTGATACAAAAAAATTCATTTTTATATACGTGTTTAGTTGTGGTATTTATGGTCATTTCCATTGATCCTTCTTCAACATAAATCAGTTCAATTTCTTCATGCCAATGATAGGGTACAGTCAAACCTCCATGTTCATAGTATTGATTATAGATATGCAGTGGTAACTGAGGTGTTCCATGTGTTGTAAAGTCTTTCAGTTTATTTAAATTTTTCATAATAACCACCTCTATAATGTCAAAATCCTTTTATTAATTCTCAAAATCCAGTGAGAATTTCAGGAAAATATTCTATATAATTAAATTATAGTTGAAAACGATTATATTATCAATACACATTAATGATATCGATTTCAATTGTTGAATAATATAAATAAGTAAAACTTTACAGAGAAATAAAAACTTATATTTCTTTCATAAGGAGTGGAGGGTGGCAATATGGAGAAAAAATGGTGGCATAAGCAGGCGGTTTATCAAATCTATCCAAGAAGCTTTTTTGACAGTAATAAAGATGGTATAGGAGATTTAAAAGGTATCATGGAAAAACTTGAATACCTGAAAAAATTAGGTGTTCATATTATTTGGATTTGTCCTATAAATCAATCACCCAATGACGACAATGGTTACGATGTTAGTAATTATTATGACATTATGGATGAGTTTGGAACTATGGAGGATATGGAGTTACTCATATCAGCATGTAAAAATTATGATATTTCTATTATTATGGATTTGGTTTTAAATCATAGTTCAGATGAGCATAAATGGTTTGTTGAGGCGAAATCTTCAAGAGAAAGTCCATACAGAGACTTTTATATTTGGAGAGATTCTGTTAATGGTAAAGCACCAAATGAATTAAAATCATTTTTTGGAGGTAGTGCATGGGAATTTGATGAGGAATCCGGTCAGTATTATCTGCATTCTTTTAGCAAAAAGCAACCTGATTTGAACTGGGAAAATTCTAGGATGCGTAGTGAACTGTATGATATGATTAATTTCTGGATTGACAAAGGAATTGAGGGTTTTAGACTAGATGCAATTGATAATATAAGTAAAGATTTAGATAAGAAAATTATGAATACAGGTCCTAAAATTCATGAATATTTAAAGGAAATGAATGAAAATACATTTGGTAATGATAGCCGATTAGTGACGGTTGGAGAGACTGGAGGGGCTACACCTGAAACTGCAAAGGTTTACACAGACCCTAAACGTCATGAGTTAGATATGATTTTTCAATTTGAACTGATGGGGATTGATGGGGTACGTTCTGGAGACTGGATACCAAAAGAGTATTCATTGATAGATTTAAAAAATATTATAACAAAATGGCAGACAGAATTAAATGAAATAGGATGGAACAGCCTATTTTGGGGTAATCATGATTTCCCAAGGGTAGTATCTAGATTTGGAGATGACAGTGATGATTATCGTATATTGAGTGGAAAAATGCTGGCAACTATGCTCCATGGAATGAAGGGCATTCCTTATATCTATCAGGGTGAAGAGATTGGTATGACAAATATAAAATTTACAACTATAGAAGATTATAGAGATATAGAAACAAGAAATTTTTATGAAAGAAAGATAAAAGAAGGATATTCTATGGATGAAATTATGCCATATATCTATAGAAACGGCAGAGATAACGCAAGGACACCTATGCAATGGGATGATACGGAACATGCAGGCTTTACCAAAGGGATACCATGGATAAAGGAGAATTCCAATTACAGTACTATTAATGTGAAACAATGTTTAAAAGATAAAAATTCTATTTTTTACCATTACCAAAAGCTTCTTGAACTTAGACGGGAAAAAGAAGTTTTTGTATATGGAAGTTATGAATTAATTTGCCCAGAGCATCTACAAGTATTTGCCTATAGAAGAACTTTAGAAAAAGAGAAGATAATAGTTATTTGCAATTTTTATGGAACAGAAACTACAATTCAGATAAAAACAAGTCAGAAACCGAAAATTTTAATTAGCAATTATCAGGATACAGATATAGATTTTAATGACTTACATTTGCGACCTTATGAAGCGGTAATATATGAAATGCAGGGGGTAAAAAAAGAATGAAGTATATAAAAAGAATTTGTAGTCTGTTTATGGTTTTTATCCTATTGAGTTTTTTATTAGTGGGCTGTGGCAGTGAAAGAAAAGCAGATAAAAAGACAACAATAGAATTCTTTGCATTTAAACCAGAAGCTGTAAATATTTTCAAACAACTTGGTGAAAAATTTGAAAAAGAAAATCCCAATATAAAGGTATATGTGAATACTCCTAATGATGCCTATTCTCTGTTAAAAGCGCGAATAGTAAAGGGAGATGTGCCTGATATAGTTGGTCTGGGTGCAGAGCAATATTATGTGGATTATGCAAAAGCTGGAGTTTTTACAGATTTAGCAGACTCTGAAGTGATAAAAAAGGTTAAACCAGCTTATAGTGAAATGCTTGCAGATCTTGAGGGAGAATCAGGACGTGTGCATGCAGTTCCCTATGCAGCAAATGCAACTGGAGTGATTTATAATAAAGATTTATTTAATCAGATGGGACTAAAGATTCCTAAGACATGGGCAGAATTAGAGGAAGTATGCAAGACTATTCAAAAACAAGGAAAAACGCCTTTTTATATGGGATATAAGGATGATTGGACCATTAATTGTGCTTGGAATCCATTAGCTGGAAATTTTACGGATTCAGATTTTTATGGGCAGGTGACAGATGGTAAAAAATCTTTTTCAAAATCATATGAAGAACCTTTAAAACGTTTGGAGGAACTTACGAAATTTAGCCAGGGGGATGTTTTTTCTTATAGTTATAACAATGCTACGGTAGGGTTTGCAAAAGGAGAATCTGTTATGTATATTCAGGGAAACTGGGCTATTCCCATGATTAAAAAAACTAATCCTAGTATTAATATAGGTATTTTTCCAATGCCTGTAATGGACAATGAAAAGGAAAATAAATTATGTTCAAGTATTGACGTAATGTTTTCTATTACCAAGAATTCTAAGCATCCAAAGGAAGCGATGAAATTTTTAGAATTTCTAATGGAGCAGGAAAATGTGAATAACTATATGAAAGATCAATATGGAATATCAGCACTTGAATATGATTTTAATTATCCCGGTGAAATGGATGGAATAGTAAAGGATTTTGAGAGCGGAAATGTAGTGTCATCACCACAGGCATTTTATCCTTCGGAAATGAGTATTTCTACTTTGTTACAAACTTATTTATTAGATAAAGACAAAGAAAAATTATTTTCCCAAATGAATGCTTACTGGAAAGAAGCACATATGAACTAAGAAGGGGTGAGAAATTTGAAAAATAGAAATAAAATCTTTATGGCAATGACCTTACCAATGGTAGTCTTGTTCTTTTGCTTTCATACATTACCATTATTTTCTGGTTTCTTTTATAGTCTTACAAATTCTAAGGGATTTGGTAATTTTGACTTTATAGGATTAAAAAATTATATACATTTATTTTCTAATACTAAGGTAATAAATTCATACGGATTTACTTTTAAGTTCGCTGTAGTCATAACAATATTAGTTAATATTATAAGTATGATTCTGGCTCTTGCATTAAATGCCAAAATAAAATTTAAAAGTACATTACGTGGACTTTATTTTATACCCAATATTCTTGGAGGATTGATTGTAGGATATATATTTAACTTTATATTTACATTTGTTATTCCTGCTATTGGAAAGTCCATTGCTTCAGGGTCTTTAAGTACTAGCATTCTTGGAAAACCAAGTATTGCATGGATTGGTATTGTGATTTGTGTGGCATGGCAGGCTATAGCATTTAACACTATTATTTATATTTCTGGTTTACAGACAATTCCACAGGATGTTTATGAGGCAAGTTCTATAGATGGAGCAGGGAGTTGGAAAACCTTTTGGAAGATTACATTTCCTTTGGTAGCACCATTCTTTACTATTAATATGATATTATGTATGCGTAATTTCCTTATGGTATTTGATCAGATTATGTCTTTGACTGGAGGAGGGCCAGCAGGATCTACTACATCCATATCCATGCTTATTTATAAAAATGGTTTGACTGGTAACCAGTTTGGATTTCAAAGTGCAAATTCAGTAATTTACTTTTTGGTTATTGTAGGAATTTCTGTATTCCAGATGAAAGTTTTGAATAAGAGGGAGGTGCAGTTATGATAAATATTAAAAAAAGAGAAGTTAAAACTGCTAAAAGGAATTGGCCTGTTACCATTATGCTTATGCTGACCAGTATACTTATCTTGATTCCACTATATATGGCAATTATGATTGCTTTTAAGCAGCCTTCTGAAATGAGCAATGATATTGCCGGTGCTTTTAAATTTCCATCAAAATTTAGTTTTTCAAATTTTATTGAAGCAATCAAGGTAACTAATTTTTTCCATACTGCAGGCAACTCTTTGATTATTACCATATGTAGTGTTATTGCAGTAGTTTTCATTAGTTCTATGGTATCTTTTGCTATCGCGAGAAATATGGAACGTAAGAAGGTTTATAAATTCTTTTATTTATATTTTGTAAGCGCAATGTTTGTACCATTTTCTATGTTGATGCTGCCGCTAGTAAAAGAAATGGCTTTTTTACATTTAGATAATAAGGTTGGAATTATTTTTCTCTATGTTATATTTAATACACCTATAAATACTTTGCTTTATGTAGGTTATCTAAAAAATGTTCCAGTTAGTTTGGAAGAAGCAGCCTATGTAGATGGGGCTAATACATGGACCTTGTTTTGGAAAATAATATTCCCTATGATGAAGCCCATGCATGCAACTGTTGCTATACTTACTGCTTTAGCGGCTTGGAATGATGTTTTATTACCTTTGGTATTATTAAGCGGAGGAGATGGTAAGGATATTACATTACCGTTAGCTCAGATGATGTTTCAGTCACAATTTGGTACCAATTATAATCTGGCATTTGCTTCTTATATTCTCGCATTACTGCCAATGCTTATATTTTATTTAGTTGCACAGAAACAAGTTATAAATGGTGTGATGAATGGAGCTGTAAAAGGATAATATGAAGAAAGCGAAGTCCTTTGAAATAATAAATGCACATTAACAATATTCAGTTATTATGAAAATCTTTATAACTTTAGCACTGGTAGAGATACTGGTGCTTTTTGTAATGTAAAATATTGTTGTAGAAATTTGGCGAGTGAAAATTAAGAAATATAACATCCTTTTATGGTAATATTATGTAGAAGGGGATGATATACATGATTAGTGAACAAGATGCAAAAATAGCTATCATAGCAAGTGGAAATGAGATTAGTAAAAATGATTTAATTAAAAGAATAAATGATTTAGATGAAAATACTAAACAACAGATTTACTTAGAGACAGGGTATATGCTAAAGAAAAATAGATTTAATTTATTTAAGGAACCAGGATTAATGAATAAAGAAATTAAAAAGACTGCTAATGATTTTAATATACATCCAGCAGTTTTATATTACGTTTATATGACAAACTTGGATAACAAGTAAATGGAATAATTTAGGAATAAATGGATTATATAATTATAGAGGTGGACTATATGAGTAAAAAGTCAGAGGACTTTTTTAATAAGATAATAAAAGTTTTATTTCTAATACTTATATTATTAGTTGTATATCTATATAAGTGTTTAATGATATATATTCCTGTATTAAAGATAACAAAACTAAAATTATTTGTGATAATACTTATATTCATAATAGGTATATTTATAAAAATCTTAATGAAGTATATAAGAAGAAGGAAATTACCCTAGTTATGTATCTGGCAAAGGTCAAATTGAGAAAACTGTAGACTTTATGTTTTGCAGTTTGTTTTTGTGTCTAAAGAGTCATGTAATGTGGTAGTATATGTATGGCATTTTAAAAGAAGAAGTAACAGTTAAAATTAATGAAAAGCAAAAGAAAAAAATCTGCATAAAGTAAGCAGATATAGCAGAGCAATTTGCTCTGCTGCCTCCTAATTAATCATATCCATACTCATTAAACCTGATTTCCTTATCAGATATTACTTTTTTATTTTCGTCACTTTTGTATTCTAAAATATCTCCAGGCTGACATTCTAAGGCCTTACAAATGGACTCTAGAGTTGATAATCGAATTGCTTTTGCCTTTCCATTTTTTAATATAGAAAGATTCGCCATCGTTATTCCAACCTCCTCCGAAAGTTCTGTGACGCTCATTTTCCTTTTAGCAAGCATCACATCAATGTTGATTATAATTGCCATGTTATTCACCTCAAATCAGACTATTAAATCATTTTCCGTTTTTATATCTATGGCTTCTTGTAAAAGCCTTTGGAGAACGGCAGCAAGGACTGCAATCACAATTGAAGCAAAAATTATGACTATTCCAAGTAGTATGATACCTGGGGCATCTTCTATCTCCGCCATGAGATAGAACAGTGGCATGCCTGCCACATATAAGATACCTATTGTGATTGCACAGTATTTTATATTTTTCAAAACTCTTACAGATAATTCCGAGAAAGCTTTATTCTTGTCAATATAGCTTAAAAGTTTAAAAGCTTGATACAGAGCAAAGTAAAAAGGTATCGCCGTTGCATACAAATCCATTAAAACGAGATATTTTATATAAGCAATATCTGGATACAATTTTGCTGCATAATTTGCTATCTCAGGCACCAAAAATATGCACAAAGCAAGAATTGGGATTCCAATAAGAAAAATAACTAACCTTAAGAAAATTGTTGAAACTTGTTTACGTTTCACAAAAAACACCTCCTATTTATTTTTAATTTGATTTTAATATTAGATTTATCGTTTGTCAATAAATATTTATCAAACTGGAGTATGTTTTTATTGAAATATAGCAACGGTAACTGGGTAACAACTCAATAGCAAAACGAGATACTCAATAGCAAAATGAGATGCAACTTTGTAAAACCAAATGCAATGTTTGTAAATCAAATGCAGTTTTTGTAATTGAGCTAACTGTGACTTCTGATATAAAATATGTGTATGCAGGAACAATAAAATGCTAATAAATAATAATATGAATGAATTTAATCTTTATAATAAAATTAATGATGCAGAAAAATTAAAATCTAATTCTATGAAAAAGCCAGCTTCAGAAATGAAAATGAATGAGAATAAATGAAAAAACATATGATTTATCATTAGTTTATAATAAAGTTAGTATTTTAAAAATCTATTTTATGAATAAATTATTGCAATTTCACTAGATATGTATTAATATGTAACGGTGAAATTTAATATTCAGATGAAGATAGCGGGAGAGTTATGGTTGTATTAATTCACTGAAGAAGTAAATCTTTCAGGTATCTATTTAATTAGAGATGATTGCTATTGGATGAACCCTTGGAGAGACTCTTAATGAGCAACGAAGGAGAAAGTCGTACGGCAAAACTCTCAGGTACAAGGACAAGGAGAAGTAAAAGAAAAAGGTAACATATTTCTTATCATTTCTTACAAAAGTATTTAGGCACATTCAAATAAATAACTAGTCAGTATGCTAGGCTATTTTAAATCCTACTGCGTCAACAGAACCCTCAGATAGATCACTATCCGCAGAACCTGTTTCCTTGTATGATTCAAAATATCCGTCGCATCTTTGACTCACTATTTATTTTCATATGCCTTATTCAAATCAACCTTACTGTACGTCTAGTATTACTTCAATTATAAAAGGGTGATATTAACATGAATTTAGCAGTAGTAATATTAGAAAGGCGGAATACATATGTCGGAAAATCAAAATCTATCAAGAGGATTAAAAAATCGTCATGTTCAGTTACTTGCAATTGGAGGTGCAATTGGTACTGGATTATTCCTTGGTTCAGGCAGATCCATTCATTTGGCTGGTCCATCTATTTTATTTGCATATACCATAACAGGGATAATCTGTTTTCTTATTATGCGTGCTCTTGGGGAATTATTGCTTTCTAATTTAAACTATCATTCCTTTGTAGACTTTGTACATCATTATCTAGGAAATACAGCAGCATTTATTACAGGATGGACCTATTGGTTTTGCTGGATTTCACTTGCTATGGCTGACTTAACTGCTTCAGGACTTTATATGCAGTACTGGTTATCAAGTATACCTCAATGGGTTCCAAGCCTTATATTCCTTGTGATTTTACTAGTTATGAACCTTACTACAGTAAAATTATTTGGTGAAATGGAATTTTGGTTTGCATTGATTAAAATTGTTGCAATTTTATTGCTGATTATAGTTGGTATATTTATGATTCTTAAAGGCTTTTCTACAAATGCTGGTGTATCTGCTTTTTCAAATCTTTGGAAGCACGGTGGTTGGTTTCCAAATGGGACAAGCGGTTTTGTACTTTCCTTCCAAATGGTTGTATTTGCTTTTACTGGGATTGAATTGGTTGGTTTAACAGCTGGTGAAACTGAAAATCCAGAATACGTCATTCCAAAGGCCATTAATAATATTCCAATTAGAATTATTATTTTTTACATTGGAGCACTTATTGTTATTATGAGTATATACCCATGGAATTCAATTAATCCAGCTAAAAGCCCGTTTGTACAGGTATTTGCTGCGGTGGGAATTGTAGCAGCAGCAAGTATTATAAATTTTGTTGTACTGACATCAGCTGCATCTGCTTGTAACAGTGGTATATTTAGTACAAGCCGTATGGTTTATTCTCTTGCCAAAGAAAATAATGCACCTAAGCCAATGGAAAGAGTAACTTCTCATAAAGTACCTTCTAATGCTTTAATATTCTCTACAGCTGTCATATTAATTTCAGTTATCCTGAGTTATATTATGCCAGAAGGAATATTTGTACTTATTACCAGTGTATCAACATTCTGTTTTATATTTATTTGGGCTATTATAGTTGTCTGTCATCTAAAATATCGCAAAGCTAATCCTGAACTTGCTGCTAAGAGTAAATTCAAAATGCCATTTTACCCAATTGCAAACTATGTAATTTTAGCGTTTATTGCTTTTGTTTTAGTTGTATTGGCACTTAATAAAGAGACACGTGTAGCTCTATTTGTAACACCTGTGTGGTTTATAATGCTTTGGGTGATTTATAAAATAAAGGCAACTGTGGCTTGTGATAAATTGGAAATAAAGTAAGAGACTTAAAGGTAAGTTTAATAGAATAATAAAAGAGAATCATCATTTCTGCAGTGAAAATCTATTACTATATCAATAAGTTTTGAAGGTGTAGGAGATTTAATCTTTGAAAAGAACAGCGGTTTACTAAAGCTTCATAATAGAATCTATGAACAAAAGATATACGATTATATGAGTTCATTATTAGTTCTTGCTTTTTTAAGTCCTATAATAAATGGCACCGGTTTTGCCTTTAAGGAAGTAAAAGGTGGAGCAGGAAAGGTAGAAGAAGTAAGAGCTAAAATTAATGAAAAGCAAAAGAAAATTGTGGAAGTTTATTGTTAAAGCATGACCCCTGGAATGTTGAAATAAGAAAATTTACAGAAACGTGAATCTTCTTATTTTTTTATTTTCACACACTTTTTATAGCTTAGCTTTAGATAGATATGAGAAACTTTCTACAAGACTCGTAAGAATGCTTGAATTTATAAATTTTCATAAATCAATAAAGTGATATGTATTATAATTGAGACATTATATTAGGTAAATAGAATTTTTAAAGGATTTAGAGTTTTTAAGTAGAATAATATTTATTAGAATAAAATTATAAGTGTGAGTCTTAGATCTAATATTATTTGGATATAA